>CALAFU010000030.1 GCA_937891325.1 uncultured Candidatus Melainabacteria bacterium
TTAAAAATGGGTAATTTTGTCATCGAATTACTTGACATATACAAGAATGACAAAAATTAACACACGACCATAATGTCATGCTGAAGCGTTAGGTTTATAGAAAATAAGTTTGACGTAGTTATTCAGCATCTTACAAACCTTCCTATCGCGCATTTTAATTGGTAAGATTCCGGATAATCACCTTTTATTATACCTAAATTTGTCCTTCCTCTCACAAAACAATTCACAGGATTGTTTTGTTCGGCAGAGTGGAATGACATTAAGATTAAACACAAATTTTTATGTCACCCTGAATTTATTTCAGGGTCTCAAGAACATGAGATGCTGAAACAAGTTCAGCATGACATAATGTTGAATGTATAACTCTATAACATCTTACTATATTTTATTCACCGCGTTTGGTGTTTTGCCACCTTGCAAAACAATTTTGATTTGTGTTGCAACATCTTCTGCCACTCTAATTTGTGCTTCATAAGTTGTTGCTCCCAAGTGTGGTGTCATTACCAAATTCTTTTCACAACCATACAATGGTGAAGTTGTTATATCTTTTTCGTCACAGAATACGTCTAATGCTGCACCTGCCACGTAATCGTTATCAAGAGCTTCGCGTAAGTCTTTTTCATTCACAACTCCGCCTCTTGCACAATTAACAATTCTTACACCTTTTTTCATTTGCGCAATCGTATCTTTATTAATCAAATTAACTGTTTCTTTTGTTTTTGGAACGTGAACGGTAATGAAATCAGGTTCATGCCAGAAGTCTTTCAAATCTTTAACTAATTTTGCATCTATTTCTTTAACAACTTCTTCCCTTGCAAATGGATCATAAACGACAATATTCATACCCATTGCTTTTGCAACCTTCGCAACGTGAGAACCGATTTTACCCAAGCCGATTACGCCTAAAGTTTTACCAGAAATTTCTACACCTGTAAGGTTCTTTTTATCCCAATGTCCTTCGTGCAATCTTTTTGATGCTTCTGGAATATGTCTTGCCATTGACAACATCATTGCAAGAGTGTGTTCTGCTGCAGCTAAAGTGTTTCCGTTTGGTGAATTTACAACAACAATTCCCCTTTCTGTTGCTGCTTCAACATCAATATTATCAACACCTACACCAGCTCTACCGATAATTTTTAAGTGAGTTGATGTATCAATAATTCTTTTTGTAATTCTAGAAGAACTTCTAATCATTACAGCATCGTATTTATTAATATTTTCAACATATTCATCCTCGCTCATTGTAGGCAAAACATCTACTTCTGCGATTTCTGAAAGAATTTCTTTTGCTCTATCGTGACATTTATCTGTAATTAATACTTTCATTTTTACTCCTTGTTTAGTTTCTATTCATGTTGATCTTTTTAATTAATGAGATTCTGAAACAAGTTCAGAATGACGCTATGTTTAATATTAGTTTTTATGTCACCCTGAATTTATTTCAGGGTCTCTTGTTTTTATTTATTGTTTTGGTACCCCAACCTACAATTTCTTGTTGTCAGGCAATGCCTGACCTACTTTCTAGACTATAAGCTCTTAAGACCATAAGACGATAAGTCGAATTAGGATTAAAATGTCTTTTTAATTATAAATGACTTATAGCCTTAACTGCTTAAAGCCTTATAGCCTTCCTTAATATAAAAGCCTGAATTAAATTCAGGCGATTATACATTTTGAAATTTCTTTTTATTTGAATGGTTTTGTTTGATTTAATTTCAATCTCAAATCTCTGAATCTTGCAATATCCTCTTGAGCTTTTGCGGATTCTTTAAATACAGCTTGAGCTGATGGGTGAACCATTAAAACATAATCCATGTGAATTTCCAAGAAATTATATCTTCTTGGTGCTTGAGCAGAATTTCTAGGATAGATTTCTGCGTTTGTTACAGCCAAGAAACGACGTTCTCTATCGTTTAACAAGTCTGTCAATTCACGATTTGTGTTTGTATATTTTGAAACGTGTACAGTTCCTTTAATATCGTGGTCAGCTGTTAAAATGCTTACCTCTATTGGAATTGTATCTGAGTTTTTACCTGCCATTTTAAACTTTCTCCTTGTTGATAATATTTATATTATAACAATTTTTCGTAATTGTCTAGTTATTTCTTTTTAATTCTTACACCCTCAACCTCGTGAACTTCTTGTATAACCAAGAACGCTTCTGGGTCGATTGAGTGGATTAATTTTTTCATCTTAGTAACTTCCAAACGGTTGATTACGCAGTAAATAATAGTCTTTTCTTGTCCCGAATAACCACCTTTACCCTTTTGGTAAGTTACGCTTATATCCAATTCTTTAATAATTGCGTCACCAATTTCTTTAGGGTGTTGAGAGATAATTAATGCAGATTTTGAACTGTCCATACCTTCTTGAACAATATCAATAACCTTGTAGGCAATGAAATAGGTCAAGATTGAAAGCATTGCGCTATCCCAGCCGTATAAAAATCCTGCTGCTGTGTAGATAAACACATTAAAGAACATAATAACTTCACCAACAGAAAAGCCAAATTTTTTAGCTAATCTTATTGATAAAATTTCAGTTCCGTCAAGCGCACCTTCGTTTTTAAGGATAATACCAACTCCAGCACCTAAAATCATACCTCCAAATACTGTTGCTAAAAGGTTATCATCAGTAATATGGAAGTGAATTAAGTTGACGAAGATTGACAACATTGCAACCCCGAACAAAACATTGCAAACAAACATTTTGCCCATTTTTTGCAAAGCCAAGAACAAGAACGGAAGGTTCAAAACAAAAATAATCAAACCTAAATTCCACTTTGTGATGTGGCTCACCATCATTGAGATACCGATTACGCCACCGTCGATAATGCTATTTGGTAGCAAAAATGCCTCTAGTGCAAACGCTGCAATCAAAGCACCTAGCGTTATAAATAACATTCTAAAAATAATTTCTTTGGCAATTTCTAACTTTGTTTTAGGTTTTGGTTGAACCTTTGGTTTTTTCGCAAATATTGTCATTATTGTTTATTCTCGTGTTCGTTCTTTTTAATTGTAATCAAATTGTCTATTTTAAAAATTGTTTTTTTGTTAGTTACATCTGACTCTTTCTTAATTCCTAAAATGTTTTCTAAATCAAGTTTTAATGTAGCTAAATCATCATATTTTTTAAGCGCACCGTCTAAAGAAACTGAAACATTTCCTGTTTCTTCTGAAACCACCAAACAAGCACAGTCGCTAATTTCTGTAACCCCGATTGCTGCTCTGTGACGAGTTCCGTATCTCCAGCTAAGTTTTGGATCTTCTGTTAGAGGTAACAAAACACCTGCTGAGTGAATTTTTCCGTCTTTAATAATCATTGCACCGTCGTGAAGAGGTGTGTTTGGGTGGAAAATTGTCAAAATCAATTCTGTCGAAATAATTGCATCAATTTTTGTTCCAACATCAAAGAAAGAAGATGTGTCAATTGAATTTTGGAATACAATCAAAGCACCAATTTTATTTTTTGACAAGAATTTAACCGATTCGATTAATTCTTTTACTATATCAACTTCAGTTTCTAGCGGAACATGTTTGCTTGTAATTAATTCATTAAAGAATCCGCCTTGACCTAAATAACCTAAAAACCTTCTCAATTCAGGTTGGAAAATTACAATCAAGCTCAAGGCAATCATTGTAACAAGTGCTTGAATGAACATACCAATAATTCTAAGGTCAATCTTGATTAAAACTTCTGAAAACGCCCACGCAAGAGCAAGGTACAAAATACCTTTAACCAATTTTTCTGCTTGAGTGTTTTTAATGAACTTTCTATATATCGCATACATAGTAGCAACAATAATTAGAACCTCTGCAACATTTAACCAATTGAACGACAAATCAATGGCTTTTACTTGATTATAAAATTGTGCTAATAGTTCATCTATCATTATTTTAGCCTACTTGGTATAACGTCGTGTTCTAACAAATCATCAAGTGATTCTCTCTCTACTATGATATCAGATAAACCAGAATTTACAAGTACCATAGCAGGTTTTTGAGTTCGGTTGTAATTGCTTGCCATTGAATAATTATAAGCCCCTGTGTTATAGACACAAAGCACATCTCCAGCTTCTGGATTTGGTAATTCTATATTTTTAACAATTACATCTCCTGATTCACAATAGCGACCGCAAACAGTAACCGCTTGCAAGTCTTCATTTGCTGGTTTATTAACTATTTCAGCTGTATATTCTGCTTGATACATACTTGGACGAGGGTTATCAGCCATACCGCCGTCAACCGCAACATATTTTCTACCGTTTGGAACTTGTTTTTGACTTCCGATTGTATAAAGAGTTACACCCGAAGTCGAAATTATGCTTCGCCCTGGTTCTAAGTAGATTGTAGGGTAATCAACCTTGTGTTTTTCACAGCTTAATTTTACGGAATTTAATATAACCTCTGCTATTTCAAAAGTTGAAGGCGGAACATCTGATTCTACATATTTTACACCTAAACCACCGCCAATATTAATTTCATCAAGTTTTACACCATGTTTCTTTTCAATTCTCACAAGTTCTGTTATCAAAATATCGATTTCATCGTGATAAACTCTAGTTTCAAATATTTGAGAACCAACATGTGCATGCAATCCGCACAAATTCAAGTTTGCATATTCGTCTTTTATAAGTTCAATTGCCTCGTCAACTTGAGACAAATCAAAACCAAATTTTGAATCTAAATTGCCGGTTTTGATGTATTCATGCGTATGGCACTCAATTGCAGGAGTAACACGCAAGAAAACGTCTACGCTTTTGTTATAGCTTTTTGCAATTTCGTTCAGCATTGTAAGCTCTAAGAAATTGTCAACTGAAATGTGCCCTACACCTGTTTCAATCGCCAAAGAAAGTTCGTCAACAGTTTTGTTATTGCCATTAAAAAGAACTTTTTTCATATCCGCACCAGCTTTATAAACAGTATAAATTTCACCACCTGAAACCACGTCAAACCCAAAACCTTCGCTTGCAACAATTTTCGTAATTGCACTTGTACAAAGAGCTTTTGAAGCGTACATGAAATTTACTTTTTCATACTCTTTAAAGGCTTCTTTATAATCTCTACAAACCGCTCTAAGTGTAGTTTCATCAACCACATAAAGCGGAGTCGCATATTTATTAGCCAATTCCGTTAAGTCGCAACCGCCTATTTCTAAATAACCATAGTCATTTCGGCGTGTTGTTATAGGTTTAATCGATTGGTTAGTGCTGTTTTTCATCTTATATCCTTTTAGTCTATTTTAAACAATAAATGGGCAAATTGCAAACAATAATATATTAAGATTTTGTAAAAAAACATTGCCCTGTTGCGTAAAGGTTTTGAATTTAGTATAATAAGAAAAAAACACACGGAGGAATAATGACTATTAAGAAAATTGGCGTAGGCTCAGACCACGCAGGCGTAAATTTAAAAAACAAAATCGCAGAATTTTTGAAAGAAAAAGGTTACGAAGTAACTGATTATGGTACACATTCAACAGAATCTTGCGATTATCCTGTATATGCAAAAGCAGTTGCTAAAAGCGTTGCAAACGGTGAAAACGAAAGAGGAATCATTTGTTGTGGTTCTGGTATCGGTGTTTCAATCGCAGCTAACAAGGTTAAAGGCGTTAGAGCAGTTTTAGCTCACGAACCTTATTCAGCAATGCTTTCAAGATTACACAACGATGCAAACGTTCTTTGCTTAGGTGAAAGAATTACAGGTGAATCTCTAGCACTTGATATCGTTGAAACTTGGTTACACAGCGAATACGAAGGTGGCAGACACCAACGTAGAGTAGATATGTTGGATGCAGAATAATGACAGAAAATAACGCTATCGAAGAAATCAGAATTGATTCAAACAAATTCGCTTGCATTATCGCAAGAATTTTAGATGACAAACTTGCTAAAAACATTTCTGTACTAAACATTAGTCAAGTTTCTTCTCTTGCTGATTATTTTGTAATCTGTTCTGCTGATTCTACACCTCAAGTAAAATCCTTGACAGCTTATGTAAAAGAAAAAATTAAAGGTCTATTCAAAAGATATCCAAACGGCGAAGAAAACGATTTAAAAAATCGCTGGAACTTAATCGACTACGGCGATGTAGTTGTTCATATCCTACACAGAGACGAACGCGAAACTTACGCAATCGAAAAATTCTGGAACCACGCTTGTGTTGTAACAGAAGAAGTTTGGAAGGAACAATCTAAAGAATACTCTGATTACAAGGATTAATGTAGATAAAATAATTTATGTGGTAAAATAAAATTATGAGCGAAAAAGAAATCAACAAAGAACAACTTAAAAAAGAAATTGACCAAGAACTAAACTCAACAATTTTAGCCATGGCTCAAGATCCTAGCAATGCTGATAATTATCACACATTAGCTAAACTTTACGCTATGGACAACAAGTTTGACAAGGTAATTTCTGTTTATGAAAGTTTGCTAAACCTTCACCCTAATGACTCTCAAGCGTTGTTAAATTTAGGTAGCATTTGGTTCTTTGAAAAAGAATATAAGAAGGCTTTAGGTTATTACCAAAAAGCAATGGACGTTGACCCTGAAAATTATCTTGTATATTTCAATTTGGGTAACACTTATGCTGAAATGAAAAACTTTGCAAAAGCGCTTCATTTCTACAATAGAGCCATTGATTTCAACTCATTAAACCCAGAAATTTACAACGCAATCGCCTTGTTATATCACGATTACGAGGATTACGTTGAATCTAAAGCATACTACGAAAAAGCATTGTCTTTAGACCCTGATAACTTAACTTCTCACGTAGATTTGGGTAACATTTATTTCAAACTTTTTGATTATCAAAACGCTTTGAAACACTATTTGAGAGTTTATGAATTAAACCCTACAAACAAAACAGTTATTATTTGTATTGCAAACACATATTCATTAATCAAGGATCAAGAAAACGCTTACAAATTCTTTGATTTAGCTTTGACTCTTGATGATGACAATTACAAAACTTACATTTGTTATGCAATTTCAAAAGCTGATTTCAAAGACAACGAAGGCGCTTTAGAGCTTTACAAAAAAGCAATTGAGTTGTACCCAGACCAAATGAATGCATACATTTTAGTTGGTAATATGTATTCTAATATGAAGAACTACGAAAGCGCATTAGAATACTATAATAAAGCACTTGCTTTAAGCCCTAATGACGCAAGTATTCACGTATTGATTGCAAACACATATTACATGAACAATCAAATTGAAGAATCATTAAAATCATACAGATACGCAGTTAACCTTGTACCTGAAAATGATGAATACAAACTTGTTTATATTCAATTGTTGGAAGATTACATCGTTGAACTTAGAAGCGGGGAAGTGCTAGAAAATGCATAATTCATCAGCTAGATTTGATAAACCATATTTCATAGAAAAATTAGTTTCAGCCTTAAGCTACATAACATCTGGCTTTGTAGGTTTCATTTGGCTATTGTTGGGAATTTTCACAAAGTCAAAAGTTAGACCATTTATGAAATATCACATCTTTCAATCAATATTTTTAGCAATTGCATACTTTTTATTATGTCAATTACTTGGAATGTTAGGCGCAATCATAAGCTACATACCATTCGTAAACAATCTTGTTTTAATGGTTGCATACCTTTTGAACGCTCCTGTATTATTTGGAATATCAATTATACAAGTTTTAATATATACACTAATGATTTACTTAGTTGTAACTTCAATGCAAGGCAGATACAGCTATCTTCCTTGGATTTCAGATATTATTAAAATGAATGTGAGAAATTAAAAAAATGAAATTCGATACAATTTGTGTTCAAGGCGCTCATAAACCTGACGAAAACAGGAATACACCGCCTGTACCTATTTATCAAACTACAGCTTTTAGTTTTGAAAGTGTTCAATATGCAGCCGATTTGTTTGACTTAAAAGCTGGTGGTGACATTTATACAAGACTTTCTAACCCTACAACAAGCACTCTTGAAGAGCGTTTAGCAATGTTAGAAGGTGGAGTTGGAGCATTAGCAGTATCTTCTGGACAATCTGCCTCATTAATTGCAGTATTAAACATTGCAAAAGCAGGTGATGAAGTGGTTGCATCAACCAATATGTACGGCGGTACAGTTAATTTGTTGAACGTAACACTTAGAAAAATGGGTATTGAAACTAAATTTGTTGTAAGTGACAAAGCGGAAGATTTTGAAGCACAAATTACAGACAAAACTCGTTGCATTTTTGTTGAAATGTTGAACAATCCGTCATTAAAGATTGCGGACGTAGAAAACATTGCACAAGTGGCACATGCACACAACATTCCGTTAATCGTTGATAACACAATTACAACTCCATATCTTTGCAGACCGATTGAATTCGGTGCAGACATTGTGGTTCACTCGCTTACAAAATACATTTGCGGACACGGAACTTCTATGGGTGGTGTGATTATTGATAGTGGAAACTTCGATTGGGCAAAATCAGGCAAATTCCCTGAACTTACAGAGCCTGATGAAAGCTATCATGGAACAAAATATGTTGAATCTTTTGGCAAAATGGCTTATATCGTAAAAGCTAGAGCACAAATGATTAGAGATTTAGGCACATGCATTAGCCCAATGAATTCATTTTTGATTATGCAAGGGCTTGAAACACTTTCTTTGAGAATGGAAAGACTTTCTCAAACAGCATTAAAGGTTGCAAAATTTTTAGAACAACACCCTGCGGTTGCTTGGGTTAATTACCCAATGCTAGAAAGCAGTGATTATCACGAATTGGCACTAAAATATATGCCAAAAGGTTGTTCTTCAATCGTAAGTTTTGGAATTAAGAACGGCAAAAGCGCTGGAGTTAAATTCATTGAACATTTAACTCTACCAATTCATGCAACAAACATTGGCGATTCTCGTACAATCATCACATATCCGGCACTTACAACACACAGGCAACTTACAGCAGAACAAATGGAAGAATGTGGCATTGGCACAGATTTTATGCGACTTTCTGTTGGATTGGAAGATGTTGATGATATCCTTCAAGATTTAGACAACGCTTTGAAAATTTCACAAAAATAGGAGAATAAAATGAATACATTAAATCAAAACGATTGCTTGCTTTTACTTATTGATGTTCAAGAAAAGTTAGTTGCAATGCTTGAAAAAAACACAGTTGTAAAACAATCAAACATTTTGTTGAAAACCGCTAACATCTTGGGTATTCCAACAATTATTACAGAGCAATACCCAAAAGGACTTGGAAAAACTGTTGATTATCTATCTGAACACATTAACGATTCAACAGAAGTTTTTGAAAAAACTGCATTTTCAGTACTTAAAGATGAAGGTTTTGCAGACAAATTAAAGGCTTACGGCAAAAAACAAATTATCATCGGCGGTATTGAAGCTCATATCTGCGTTCACCAAACAGTTGCAGATTTGATTGAAGCAGGTTATGAAGTTTACGTTGTAAAAGACGCTTGCGCAAGCAGAAAGAAAGACAACTTCAAAAACGCAATTCGTTTAATGCGTCAAAACGGCGCAAAAATTGCCGATACAGAAATTGTTTTATTTGAATTGTTAAAGACTTCTAGACACCCTAATTTCAAAGAAGTTCAAGCGTTAATCAAATAGATTAATTCTTTTCGTGTCAGGCAATGCCTGACCTACAACATAAAATTTTGTAATAAATCGGATAGTTAATGAGATTCTGAAACAAGTTCAGAATGACATTATGTTTGATATTTGTTACATAACAAAAGGCGCGGAGTTTGAACAAACTCCGCGCCTTTTTATTATTATTTAAAAAATTATCTAGATGGTTTATAAACTTCTCTACCGCTATTTACATAGCTTTCAAGAACTTTTTCACCTGCTTCAACTTCGATATCACCTTCAACTGTAATACCGCGTTTTGCAAATTCTTCGTGCCAATTTGGTTTAAAGCCTTCGTCAAAGCCTGTAATTTCTTCAACACGTTTTGATGGAACACCATAGTATACGTGTTTAATACCAGACCACATAATTGCGCCAACGCACATAATGCAAGGTTCTGCATTTACATATATTGACAAGTTATATGGAGCTAAGTCGTAAGTGTTTAGAGCTTTACAAGTTGCTCTAACAGCATTTACTTCTGCGTGGTATACAGGGCATTTGTCTTCAACTACTGAGTTTGCAGCTTCTGCAACAATATTGCCTTTTTCATCGTATACGCTTGCGAAGAAAGGACCTTTGCCACTTTCGATAGCTTTTGCTGTTTTTTTATGAACTTCTAAAATTCTTTGTTTATCTAATTCTGTAACTGCCATTTTAAAACTCCTTATGCAAGTTCTGCTAATGCTTTTTCTGCTTCTTCATCATTTGGAGCTTTACCATGCCAACCAGCTTGGTTTTCCATAAATGAAACACCTTTACCTTTTGTTGTATGAGCAATAATTGCAGTTGGTTTGTCTGAAGTGTTGTTTTTAGCATTCATCAATGCATCATAAACTTGATTTAAGTCATGACCGTCGATTTCTACAACATTCCAATTAAATGCTTTTAATTTGTCTGCTAATGGTTCTAACGCTTTAACTTTTTCAACATCACCGTCGATTTGTAACATGTTTCTATCGATAATAGCTGTGATATTGTTTAATTTTTGGTGTGGAGCGTGCATAAATGCTTCCCAACAAGAACCTTCTTGTAATTCACCGTCGCCTAAGTAAACAAATACGTGAGCTGGGTTTTTGTCTAATTTTAGACCCATTGCCATACCAACACCCATTGATAAACCTTGTCCTAATGAACCTGTTGCAACTTCAACACCAGGGATATGAGTGTTTGGGTGACCTTGAAGACGTGAACCGAAAATACGGAATGTCATTAATTCTTCTTGAGGAATGAATCCTTTTTGAGATAATACTGAGTAAAGGATTGCTGATGCGTGACCTTTTGATAAGATAAATCTGTCGCGGTTTGCGAAGTCTGCTGATTTATCCCAAGCTGGGTCAACATTCATAACTTTTTGATAAAGTGTTGTTAAAATTTCAACTGCTGAAAATGCACCACCGATGTGACCAGATTTAGCATGGTTAGCCATTTTGATAACGTTACGTCTGTTTTGTTTGCACATTTCTTTTAGTTGTTCAACGTCTTTTTGATCTAACATTTTATAATACCTCTTTCTTTGTAAACTTTTCTTTAATTACATTATACACGAAAAGTGGCAAAGTCGGAAATATTCTTTTAAATCTTTCCGGTTGCTTAATAGTTCGATACAACCATTCCAAGCCTAACTTTTGCCAAATTTCTGGAGCTCTTTGAACTTCACCAGCCCAAACGTCAAAACTTCCGCCAATTCCAATCATTAAAGTTGAAGGAAGAATTGATTTTAATTCGTATATAAATTCTTCTTGCATTGGAGCGCCCAAGGCTACCAATAATAATTTTGGAGATGCGTTTTTAATTCCGTCAATAACCTCTTGTTTGCAATCTCTGAAATAACCGTCATGTTTATAAACAATGTTCAATTCAGGCATTTCTTGTTTCAAATTTTCATAAGCCTTTTCGATTACATGAGGTTTTGCACCCACTAGAGCAACAGGAATATTGTTTTTTTGCGCATTTTCTAACAACGAGTGAGCAAATCCAATACCTGTAATTCTTTGAACATTTTCTCCATTAATTTTTAAACCTATTTTAATCCCGATACCATCTGGAATTACCAATTCTGCCTCTTTCAAAATTTTGGCAAAATCTTCATGCTTGTTGGCATACTCGATAATCTCTGGATTAATTGTAACAATGTGAGAGCTTTTTGCACTATCAATTAAACTATTTGAATAGTCTAGAGCTTCTTCAACACTAAATAAATCTATGTTATAACCTAATAAATTTTTCTGACGTCTTTGCATAGTTACATTATATCAAAAATACTTGAAAATAAAATATTTTAGTTTTATATTCTTATAAGTACTTGAGAGAAAGGAGATTAATTATGAAAAAAGCATTAATTATCGCATGCGCACTTACAGTGGCATTATCTTCAGCTTCATTTGCAGCAACAGTTACTAAAAATGTAGGCGGAACTAAAGTTACAGTTACAAAAGCTACACCAAAAACTGATGCAGCAGTGAAAAAAGCTCAAGCTAACAAAGCGAAAGCCGACAAAGCTAAGGCAGATGTAAAAAATGCAAAAGCTAATGCTCCCCAAGCAAAAGCTCAAGCTAAGGCTAACGCAAAAACAGCGGCTAAAAACAAGGCTAACCAAAAGTTAGACCAAAAAGTTAACTCAAAAAGCGCTGTAAAAGTTAAACTTAAATAGTTTAATTGTTGTGTGTCAGAATTCTTCTGGCACACAACTTTCAAAAAAAGTTTAAAATCCAACAAATCACAAATGGTGAAGTCGCGCGGTTGATACCAACCGCGCGATTATTTTTGTTTTAATCTGTCAGGCTATGCCTGACCTACAACTATTTTTTAATAGTAATATTATAATAAAAATTGTCATTCTGAATTTATTTCAGAATCTCTTTAACAGGAGACCCTGAAACAAGTTCAGGGTGACATAAAAAAAGAGGCGGTGAGCTTTGCTCACCGCCTCTTTAAGATTTATATTATCAGAATCTAGACTATGCTTTAGCGCCAGATTTTGCGATAATTTCTTCTTCAACGTTCTTAGGAACTTGTTCGTAGCATTTGAATTCCATAGAGAATGTACCACGACCTTGAGTGTTAGAACGTAAGTCTGTTGCGTAACCGAACATATTTGCTAGAGGAACTGTTGCTCTAACGATTACGTTACCTGTATTACCAACAGGTTCTTGACCTTCAACACGTCCACGACGTTTTGCGATATCACCGATGATGTTACCTGTGTATTCATCAGGAATTTCGATTTCAACTTTCATCATTGGTTCAAGTACGCAAGGTTGTGCTTTTTTAACACCATCTTTGATAGCCATAGAACCAGCGATTTTAAACGCCATTTCTGAAGAGTCAACTTCGTGGTAAGAACCATCGTAAAGTTCAACTTTAACGTCAATCATTGGGAATCCAGCTAAGATACCACCTTCAAGTGCTTCTTCCATACCTTTTCTAGCAGGTTCGATAAATTCTTTAGGGATAGCACCACCAACGATTTTGTTTTCGAATACGAAGCCAGCGTTTTCTTCTGCTGGAGAAATTCTAATTTTAACGTGACCGTATTGACCTTTACCACCTGATTGTCTTTGGAATTTAGATTCTTGATCTGCGTTTCCTCTGATTGTTTCACGGTAAGCAACTTGTGGTTTACCAACATTAGCATCTACTTTGAATTCTCTTAATAGACGGTCAACGATGATGTCTAAGTGAAGTTCACCCATACCTGAAATAATTGTTTGACCTGTTTCAGTATCAGTTTTAACTCTGAATGATGGATCTTCTTCAGCAAGTTTTTGTAAAGCAATACCCATTTTTTCTTGGTCAGCTTTTGTTTTTGGTTCAATAGCAACAGAAATTACAGGTTCTGGGAATACCATTTTTTCTAAGATGATAGGTGCTTTTTCATCACATAATGTATCACCTGTTGTAGTATCTTTCAAACCTACTGCTGCACAGATATCACCTGCGTAAACTTCTTGTTCTTCAATACGTTGGTCAGCATACATACGAACTAAACGAGAAATACGTTCTTTTTTGCCGTTTGTAGCGTTCAATACGTAAGAACCAGAAGTAATTACACCTGAATATACACGTAAGAATGTTAAACGACCTACGAATGGGTCAGTCATAACCTTGAATGATAATGCTGCGAATGGTTCTGTATCAGAAGAGTGTCTTTCAACTTTTGTACCGTCTTCTAATTCACCTTCGATAGCTTTTACATCTACAGGAGATGGCATATAATCAACCACGTTGTCCAATAACATTTGAACACCTTTGTTTTTGAATGCTGTACCACAAGTTACAGGAACGATTTTGTTGTCGCAAACGGCTTTTCTTAATGCAGCTTTTAATTCTGGAACTGTGATTGTTGCTGGATCTTCGAAGTATTTTTCCATTAATGCATCATCTTCACCAGCGATAGCTTCAACCATTTCATCTCTGTATTGGTGAGCTTTATCTTTTAATTCTTGAGGAATTTCGTCGCATGTATCAACGTCGAAGATATCTATTTGTTTACCTAAATCATCTCTGTAGATTTCAGCTTTCATTTCCATCAAGTCAATGATACCTTGCATTTTATCTTCAGCACCGATTGGTAATTGGATAGCGTAAGCATTAGCTCTTAATCTGTCTCTGATTTGACCTAATACACGGTAGAAATCAGCACCTGTTCTGTCCATTTTGTTAACAAATACCATACGAGGAACTTCGTAACGGTTAGCTTGTCTCCAAACTGTTTCAGATTGTGATTGTACACCACCTACTGCGCAGAATACTGCAACTACACCGTCTAATACACGTAATGAACGTTCTACTTCAACTGTAAAGTCAACGTGGCCCGGTGTGTCGATTACGTTAATTTGGTGTCCTTTCCAAGTAGCTGTTACAGCTGCTGATTGGATTGTGATACCACGTTCACGTTCTTGATCCATAAAGTCTGTTACTGCTGCGCCATCGTGTACTTCACCGATTTTGTGAGTTTTACCTGTGTAAAACAAAATACGTTCTGTTGTAGTTGTTTTACCAGCATCGATGTGGGCTGCAATACCAATGTTTCTGATTTTTTCTAAAGGTGTCTTTCTTGGCATTTCTTTAATTCCTTTTCATCTTTTTATAATATTGTACTTTGCTATTTTATAATTAGCCTTAATTATATCATCACATAAAAAAGTTAAAATTCAAGCATGAGTTTTAGAGGATTAGAAGGTTAAAGACTATAAGACTATAAGACTATAAGAGCTAAGTGGATAAGTCGAATTATTATTAAATTGTCATTTTTACTATAAATGACTTATCGTCTTAATGTCTTAAAGCCTTATAGGCTTAATATCAACCTCGTAAAATATAAAAACTTTATTTTTTGCTTTTTTTGCGTTATATTCACCGTATGAAAATTATTATTTACGGCGCAAGTGAATTTGGTTATTTGATTGCAAACGAGTTTTATCAACAAAACGACGTTATTGTGATTGATAATGAAGCGAACAAATCCGACGATTTTGACAAATTAGATATAAGTTTTATAAGCGGTACAGCTGCTGACGTGGATATTTTACGCAAGGCTGGAATTGCTCAGGCTGACGTTTTCATTGCTTGTACAGCACTTGATGATGCAAACATTGTTGCTTGCGGTATCGCAAAAAAAATGTCTGGCGTAAAAACAATTTGCTTTGTAAACCACGAGGAATACAAAAAATCCTTCCTAGCATTAAAAGATTCAGAAGGCTTATCAACATTTGCGATTGATTCAATCATTTGGCCAGAAGAACTTTTAACAAAAGAAATTTTCAGAATTGTTACCGTAGCAAAGGCATTAGACGTTGAAAACTTTGCAAACGGCAAGGCAAAACTTTTGGAATATAAACTTGAAGAACATTCTGTTCTTGTTGATAAAAAAGTAAAAGATTGTGGATTTCCAGCAGAAACACTTATTGTAGGCTTAACTCGAGAGGGCGAACTTTCTATCCCTTATGGTGAAACAGTTCTACAAGAAGGCGACAAGGCAATATTTATGGGTTCTTCACACTCATTAGACATTTTGGCTGGTAAATTCTTCCACGAAAAAAATTCAACTAAAACCGTTACTATCATTGGCGGTGGCAACGTTGGTTTAATGCTTGCTCGAGATTTAGAATCTTTGAAAATGAAGGTTAAAATCATCGAAAAGAACGAAGCTCGTTGCGAATTTTTATCAGAAACTTTGACAAACACTCTTATTATTAACGGTGACGGTACAAACCTAGAGCTTCTAAACGAAGAAGACATCGGCGATTCAGACGTTTTAATCAGCGTTACAAACAATGATGAAAAGAATTTGTTATGTTCACTTTTAGCTAAACAACTTGGCGTAAAACGTGTAGTTGCAAGGGTTACAAAGTTCTTGAATATTCCATTATTTGAACAAGTTGGTATTGATATCGCTGTATCAACTAAGTTTGCGGCACTTCACGAAATTAAAAACGAGTTCAGCGAAACAAATATCGGTATTTTAGCAACCGTAGAACAAGGTAAGGCTGAGGTTTTGGATATTGAAATTCCTGAAAACTTTGAAACAAAGAAACTTATGGAATTAAAACTTCCGACTCGTGCCGTAATTTGTATGGTAAACCGCAAAAACAGAGTTATAATTCCAAAGGGCGACACTTTGATTATGGCTGGTGACGACGTTTTAATCTTCACTAAGAACGAAGATGCGCAAAAGATTAAGGACTTTTTTAAGGTAGGATAATATGAGATTAAGTTACCTATTTAACGCTGTATCCTTCGTTTTCATCTGCATTGGGCTTGTAACTTTACTGCCGGCAATCGTTGCATTAATTTATGGTGAAACAAATTGTATTTTGCCGTTTGTTGCAACAGGGCTTGGCGCAATGTTTTTAGGCGGATTTTTCAAACTTATTGTAAACCACTTTTTAACCAAAGATAAAAAAATGACTGATATTAAAAAAGCCGAAGGACTTGCAACAGTGCTTTTATCTTGGTTAATTTTTGCAGTTATAGCAAGTATTCCGTACCTATTTTTCAATTTTGGAATAATTGATTCTTTCTTTGAGGGAATTTCTGGAATTACAACAACAGGTGCAACAATTTTAACCCACTACAATTATCCGCATACGCTGTTTTTCTGGCGTTCATTCACTCAATGGTTAGGCGGTATGGGAATTATCCTACTGTTCATTGCGATTTTGCCACAATTTGCAATCGCTGGACGTCAAATGTTCTTTGCTGAAGCCCCTGGACCAACAGAGGACAAATTAACACCTCGTATCAAAAACACAGCTATTGCGTTATGGGGCTTATATATCGTTTTAACATTAATCGAAATTGGTTTATTAGTATACTTCAAAATGCCTTTGTTTGATGCAATTTGCAACGCATTTTCTACAATTTCATCAGGCGGTATGTCGCCTAACGAGTTTTCAATCGCTGGATATCACTCATTGCCTATAACTTGGATTGTAATTGTGTTTATGTTCTTGTCAGGTTGCAACTTAGCGCTTGTTTACAGAGTTATAACTCAATTCAAATGGAGAATGATATTTCATAACGAAGAATTTAGAACATACGTTGGAATTATCCTTATTGTATCAGCATTAATCGCTTTATTCTTCTGGAATACATCAAACGAATTCTCCTTCATCAATTTAACAAATATCGTTTTCACAGTCGTAAGTTTAATGACCTCAACAGGCTTTGCTTGCAGTGATTATACATATTGGGCCATTTCGGCTCAAATCATTTTGTTAATCGCAATCTTGGTTGGTTCATCTGCCGGTTCTACCGGTGGTGGTATCAAGATTATGAGAGCATTAATCGTATTCAAATACTTAAAAAGAGAAGTTATAAAATTCTTACACCCAAACGCTGTTGTAACGATTAAACTTGATAGAGCAACCGTTGCACCTGAAATTATTGCCCAAATCATTGGGTTCGTAATCTTTTACGTAACTATTTTGGTTATATCTTCAATTACAGTTTCCTTCATTGAAAACAACGCTGTAATTGGTTTTACAGGTTCTTTTTCAACTTTAAGCATTATCGGTCCTGCTTTTGGTAGCACTCTTGGACCTATGGGTAATTTTGAAAACTTACACGATTTAACAAAGATAATCTTTATGTTTAATATGTTAATCGGTCGTTTAGAATTAGTACCATTTTTAATCTTATTAAACAAGGATTATTGGGTATTCAAAAAATAAAAACTAATTAAAAAGTTTAAAAGCATTATAAGAACTACGAACAAGCGGTGCTATTTGATATTTTTCAAAACCCGCTTGTTTTGCTAATTTTTTCAATTCATCAAATTCTTCTTCTGTATAATATTTTTCAACCTCAAGGTGTTGTTTTGAAGGTTGAATATATTGTCCTATCGTTAAAATATCGCAACCAACAGAACGTAAATCAGCAAGAGTTTGTTTTATATCCTCTTGAGTTTCACCCAAACCAACCATCATGCCCGACTTTGTTGGGATATCGCTATTTTCTTTAATATATTTCAAAACCTCTAATGAACGTCTGTAATTGCCTTGAGGACGTGCTGTTTTAAACAATCTTTCGACTGTCTCAATATTGTGGTTAAAAACGTCTGGGTGAGCTTTAATTATTGTATCTAAAGCCTCTTTGTCACCTTTAAAATCTGGAGTCAAAATTTCTATTTTTGTATCAGGAGAAATTTTTCTAATTTCTTCAATCGTTTGAGCAAAGTGATTTGCACCACCGTCAGGTAAATCATCTCGAGTAACTGAGGTGATTACAGAATATTTTAAACCCAACTCGCTAACTGCTTTTGCCAAGTGTTTTGGTTCATCAACATCAAGCGGTTCAGGTCTTTCGCACCCAATATTACAATAACGACAATTGCGCGTGCAAACATTGCCCATAATCAAAAAAGTTGCCGTATTCTTTTGGTAGCACTCGTTTTTATTCGGGCATCTTGCATTTTCACAAACAGTATTCAAACAATTATGCTTTAAAATTGTTCTT
The DNA here is from genome assembly GCA_937891325.1 of uncultured Candidatus Melainabacteria bacterium. Lineage (GTDB taxonomy): Bacteria > Cyanobacteriota > Vampirovibrionia > Gastranaerophilales > Gastranaerophilaceae > UBA6984. The sequence continues at coordinate 18,585 of CALAFU010000030.1, forward strand.
ACATTTTTTGTTTTTTCTGTATCAATTATTTGTCGTTTTAAATAATCTGGTAATCTTTTCATAGAGCTAAAATACTTTCGTAAACTCCTTCTGAATAAGTTGGGTGAGCAAAGCAAACTTGTTTTAAATCGTCTATTGAAATCTCGTTTTGCATTGCAATTGCAAATTGGTGAATCATTGCAGACGCTTCTTTTGAGATAATATGAGCGCCAATAATCTTGTTATCGTATGACAAGACCTTAATAAAACCGTCTATATCATTGTCACAATGAGCTTTTCCTAAAGTTCTAATCGGCAAAACGCTCTTTTGATAACTTCCTGCTGGCAAATCTTGTTCATTTGCGCCAATCCACGCAATTTCTGGAATACCATAAACTACGCTTGGAATAAACACATTGTCAAACGGGGTTTCTGACATTAAAGCTCTTGCTTGATACATTCCGAAGTTTGCCAACATCAATTGACCGCAAGCGTCGCCCAAGTGAATAACTTTGCCGTTTGCCTCTGGTTTATTTGGAGTTCTACCGATTGCAACAAGCACAAAATCAGGTTCTAAAACCTCGCCATTTGAAAGTGTAACTTTTTTATTTTCAATTTTTTCAACTGTTGTAGAAAGTTTCAAGCCAATTTTACGCATTTTGAACAATCTTTCAACATACTTTGAAACCTCATCATCAGCAATTGAAAGCACTTTTCCTGTTGCTTCAACAACTGTGACATCAACATCAAGATCTTTAAAAATTCTTGCCCATTCAATACCTTCAGCACCCGCACCAATGATTACAACACTTTTTGGAGCTTCCTTCATTTCAAACAAATCGTCTGAATTCACGATAAATTCGTGGTCGTATTCCAAACCTCTTAGTGCTTTGGGTTCAGAACCTGTTGCCATAATAATTTTTTCGCAAAGATAAGTTTCGCCGTTTGCTTCAATTGTTTTTTCAGCAACAACTTTTGCTTCGCCTTCAACAATTTGAACATCTTTTGTTTGTAAATTCTTAGTTAGAGCGTTTCTTAGCATTTCTGTAACTTTGTTTTTACGCTCCATAACTTTTGCAAAATCAAATTTTACGTCATTTGCAACAATTCCGATATTTTCGGCATTTTTGATATCTTTATACAATTCTGCTGAGTGCATAATTGTTTTTGTTGGGATACAGCCTTTATTCAAGCAAACTCCGCCGATTTTATCTTTTTCAAAAAGAACGACTTTTAGCCCTTTTTCTGCCGCCAAAAGTGCCGCAGTAAAGCCAGCCGGACCTGAACCTATAATCCCAAAATCAAATTTATTCTCCATTTTAAATCCTTATCTTGTGTAAACTCTTGCAAGTCTTGCCTTTAAGTGGCATATAATTTCGTAATGAATTGTACCCATTGCTTTTGCCCAATCATCAATTGGCAAAGTTTCATCTAGCAAAGTGATTACGTCACCAACTTTTGCATTAACACCTGTAATATCAAACATCATTTGATCCATTGCAACATTGCCGACCTGTTTAACTTTTTGACCGTTAATGTGTCCGTAGAATTTGTTAGACATCAATCTTGGAATACCGTCTGCATAGCCCAAAGGAACTGTCGCAATTGTAGTCGGTTTATCAGCGACAAAAGTATGTCCGTAACTTACGCCGTCACCTTTTTCAATTTCGTGAATGTGTATAATTCTTGTCTTTACTGACATTGCTTGTTTTAAATTTACGTGTTGTGCCTCTGGAATTAAATCCGGATACAAACCATACAAGCCAATTCCGCCACGAACCATATTATAAGTGCATTTGTAGACATTACTTGTAATAATTCCTGCTGTATTCAAGATATGCAACAACAATCCGTCTGTATTAACTTGAGAAATTACATCCTCCCACACAGCAAGCTGTTGTTCAGTCTTTTCCTTGATTTCAGCGTTTGCCAAGTGAGAGAAAATACCTTTTAAATCAATACTTTCCATTGATTGAACTTTTTTAATAAATTCAACCGCGTTTTTGTGAGAAACACCAATTCTATTCATGCCTGTATCTAGCTTAATATGTGCTTTTACAGGAATTTTTGTTCTTTCATAGGTTTGAATACAAGACTCTAAATGTTCCTCTGAAAAAATTGTAATCGTCAAATTGTTTTCCACAACTGTCGGCAAAGCCCAAACAGGCGCAGCACCCAGAATTAAGATTTCAGCAGTAACGCCGTTTTCTCTTAAATTTAGTGCCTCATCAATTGATGCAACCCCGAACATATCAACACCTGATGCAAGCATTGTCGGTGCAAGCATTGCAGCACCATGTCCATAAGAATCAGCTTTAACTACCGCCAAGAATTTTTTATCTTGCGGAACACATTTTTTTAATTCTTTAATATTATTTGAAACGTTGTCTATATTAACTTCTACCCACGAATCTCTGTGAGCGTTTACGTTTGATGTTCTTGAAATTTTCATAACTCGAGTATAGTCTATTTTTCTTCAATGTTCAAGTATTTAACAAAATATGCGCTGAAGGCTGGGATAAATCCAGCAATGAACAACATTTGTAAAATACCAAATTGTTGAGCCATAAAGCCCATTCCGCTAAGCAATACGCCAACTACGCCCCAACAGAAACCGTTTAAAAATCCGCCGATAATGCTTTTGTATTGAGGTAATTCTTTTTGTGCAAGCACCATTGTAATCGGAGTTGCAAGCATTAGGACAAATGCCATTAAGACAAAGTCGATTAGTGCTAAGATTGGAAATTTTGCGTTAAAGAATACGAAAATGCACATCAATACAGGCATTGACAACATCGAAATATAAATAATTTTTCTTGTGCCGACAATTTCTTCAACTTTAGGGCTTACAAGTGAACCAATTCCGCCTGCAAACATAAACCAGAACAGTGCCATACCGATATACATTGGGTCATGGCCGTTTGCTTTCCACAAGAACGGCAACAAGATTGCGCAACTGCTTGAAATTAATGCCTTCATGATTGAAATTAAAATCAAAATTAAGACTTGCTTGTTTGTCAAAATTGTTTTAAATACTGCAACAATATCTTTTTTAGAGCTTTCAATTTTGTCTCTATCAGAAATTTTAGGCACGCAAACAAACATTAATAAAGCTAAAACAATGCCAACAATAATTAAAAGTGGCATTTTTTCTAGGCTTAAATATTGAGTAATAGCTGCTGATAGCAAAGGACCAAAAGAATAACCGATTGAACCCAAGCTCAAAAACAAGCCCATATTTTTTGTAAAATCTTTTCTTGTAAATCTGATTACAAAGCCAATTCCTTGAGGGTGAAATACGCTTACGCCAAGACTACCCAAGATTATGAACAGCCCTAGAGTATAAACATTATGCGCAACACCTGTCAATGGGAAAAACACTGTTGCGAAAACTAATCCCCAGAAAATAAAACTTCTTTTTGCAATATTATCGGCAAAAAATCCGAAAATTGGTTGTAAAAGTTGTGAAAATAACTGAGACAAGCTCATCAAAAGTGCTGCAACACCCATTGAAATACCAATTTTAGCTGCAATAAACGGCATAATTGGGTTTAAAAATCCTGAATATGTATCTGTTGTAAAGTGTGCCACAGACAACCACTTCACCGCTTTATTATATGGTGATTTTTTCATAATTTCCTCTATTTTATTTTAATGTCTTAATTCCGACTAACCCTTAAAGTGTTCAATACCTGTTGCAACAAGTGCAATCTCATATTTATCACATTGTTCAATTAATTTTTTGTCATTAATAGAACCTGCAGGTTCAATAATCAACGCAATTCTACCTCTTGCCGCTGCGTGAACTACATCAAGAGTTTCAATTGCTCTATCTGTCGCCATTACAGCATCTTTTGTACTATCACAAGCTGTATCAATTGCACCTTCACATGATTCTACAAAAGAAGTTTCGCCTTGACCGATTGCCAAGGTTTTAAAATCTTTTGCCAAAACAACAACGTCTGATTTTGCGTATTTTGCAACTTTGAACGCAAAAATTGCATCTTCTAATTGTTCTTGTTCAGGTTTCTTTTTAGTCAAAACTTTGAAAGTGTCTTTGTTAAAATCTGCTCTATCTGTATCTTGTTCAAGAACACCAAATGGAGTAATTTTCAACTCTTGTGATACAGAGATTTTAACTTCGTCAAAAGGTGTATTAATTTTGATAATTTTTAAGTTTTCGTTTTTCTTCAAAATTTCTAAGGCTTCTTTATCGTAACCACAAGCCAAAACCACTTCAAATGAGCTTTGTGCAATCTTTTTAGCAGTTCTATCATCTACAATTTTTGAAAAACCTATACAAGAACCAATTGCACCAATTGGGTTGCTATCAACGGCTTTTGCATAAGAATCAACAAGAGTTTTACCCAATGCAACGGCACAAGGCAAGCCAACTTTCGCCATTACAGTTGCAAACACATCATAAAATTCACCTAAAACATCAACTAAAACGCTCATGTTCAAAAAGTTTTTGTATGTTAATTCGCCACCGTTCAATTGTTCCCACTCGATTGAACCTTCGTTTTTATAAAGACAAGCTGATTGTTGCCTATTTTCACCTTGTTTAAAATCAATTATTCTTTCTAAATTATCTAACATTTTAATTTCCTCTAATTTATCAATTTTGTCAGGCATTGCCTGACCTACAAACTTGTTTCAGAATCTCATAAACCTTCCTATATCGCATTTTGGTTAATAAGATTCCGGATAACCACCTTTTATTTATTTTCTAATAATTTAGCGTTCCGGAATGACATTGGTTTTTCTTAGAACGGACAAATAGTCAAGCGTTCTAAAAATCTTACTGCACGAGTCGGAAGGTTTTCATCAGGGTTAATTGAACCAACCAAAATTGTTTTTGTACCTGCCAATTTGCCTACCAAAATATCTGTCAAAGGTCTATCACCAATAACTACAACATTTTTAGGGCTCATAAACAAACCTTTTATAATATTTTTTACAACTTTTGGGTTTGGTTTGTTTGCGTGGAAGTACATTTTACAAGGCATGTGCTGTTCAACTTTTTCAATATATTCTTTATTTTTGTTGTTTGAAACAATGCACATATAAAATTCTTTTTTGAATTGGTTGAACCAATCAATTGTTTTGCCTGCAAATTCGCCTGTTTTAGATTGCATAGTTGTACTATCCAAGTCAATCAACATTGCGTGAATGCCCATATCTTTAAGCATTTCAGGCGTAATATCATAAATATCCTTCAAATTTTTATCAGGACGTAATATCATCGTTTTTAATCTCCTTTGTTCTTGCTAGAGCAAATTTGTAATTCTTTGGTGCTCTTTCAAATTTAATCCATAATTCATCATTCGTATTTGCAACTTCT
>CALAFU010000031.1 GCA_937891325.1 uncultured Candidatus Melainabacteria bacterium
TCACCTGTTGCACTCATTGATAGAGTTACAAATTTTGTTTTGTTTACTTTTGCCTGTTGAATTAATTGCTTGTGTAAAATCCAGAAATTAGATTTGTCTGTTGAAACAGGAAGGACAAAATAGAACTTAGAGCCTTCGTTCACAGCGCTTTCTGCCCAAATTGCACCGTTATGAGCGTCTAACATCTTTCTTACAATTGGCAAACCTAAACCTGTACCGCCAACTTCACGCGATAACGAGCTTTCAACTTGTTGGAATTGGTCAAAAATCTTAGGTAAATTTTCTTCTTCGATACCAATACCGTCGTCAGAAACACAGACTTGAAGATACTTGCCTTCTAGGTTTTTAACTTCCTCTGCAAAACATTCTGGTACGTGAATTTCACTTGCATCAACAACTTTTGTACTGATGTCAATTGTACCACCTGCGTTTGTGAATTTTATTGCGTTCGATAATAAATTGTTTAAAACTTGTTGTAATCTTGATGAATCAGCAAATACAGTTACAAATTTTTCATCAAAATGAGTTGTCAAATTCAAGCCCTTAGACTCTGCAACGTTTGTTTGTTGAAGTTTAACAAATTCAATAAGTTTTTCAACGTTAGTTGATGTGAATTTGTAATCCATTTTACCAGCTTCAATCTTAGACATATCAAGCAAGTCGTTGATAATTTTTGAAAAACTTTCGATATTTTTGTTTGCCATTCCCAAAAATTTAGCCATATTAGGAGTAACTTCACCGGCTCTACCGCTTGAAATAATTTGCAAAGAGGTTTTTAACGGCGTAATCGGAGTTCTCAATTCGTGAGATACAAGCGAAATCATTTCTGATTTCATGTGTTCCAAATAGTGCAATCTTGCGTTCTTTTCTTGAATTTCTTGAACGTAAGATGAATTCTTCAACGGCATTGAAACCTGCTGTGCGATAGTGTGGAAACATTGCGCGTCTTCGTTTGTGAAAGAATTTTCTCTATAAATTTCAACAAAGCCGAAGAAATTTTCACTCAAATTAATTTGCGCAAACATTGTATCGTAACGCAAAATTGAAAAATCGTAATCATCAATTGGATTTTTTGCGTATTTGATTGTTTTTAAATCATCAATATTCAACTCAAAAGGCATTTCTTTGTTTTCAAACAATGACTTATAATTCAATACTGCTCTAAGTTTTAGCGCCTCTAACAATCTGTCTGAAATTTGGTTGATTGAATTTATGATTAATAAAGGTTCGTTGTTTGATTTAAAAGTCAAAACACAAGCAACTGAAAAGCCTAAAGCCTTGTCTAAACCTTCTAGCATAATGTTTATAAGTTTTTCTTTGTCTAAAGTTGCTGAAAGTTGCGAACCTAAATTGTAAAGTACATCTAACTGATATAAACTTTTTGAAAGATTTTGGTTTGAAGTTGCCAAACGAACTAAAGACTCTTTTCTTCGCAAATTAACATTAA
>CALAFU010000032.1 GCA_937891325.1 uncultured Candidatus Melainabacteria bacterium
AAAGATGTAATTGTTTCAAATACAAGTTCCATTTCCTTTGCTTCTGTTGGGAAGAGGTATTCTTCCTTATATTGAGGGTATTCAGCTTTGATTAATGCTGTAACGTCAGTTTTTACGCCCAATGCTTGCCAAATCTTTTCTGTAATATGTGGCATAATTGGGTGTAATAGTCTCAAAGACATATCTAGAACGTGTTTCAACATTCTTTGTGTATTTAATTTTAGTTTTTCATCTTGTAATTGAATTTTTGCAATTTCTACGTACCAATCGCAGTAAGAATTCCAGAAGAAATCGTATAAAACGTGAGCCATTTCACCGATTCTGTAATTCTTGATGTTATCGTTTACAAGTTTTGTTGTTTCGTTTAATTTGTCTAAAATCCACTTGTCAGCGATAGTCAAGCTATTCATATCGATTGGGTTATCATCAACGCCTTCAAGGTTCATCAATACGAAACGAGAAGCGTTCCAAATTTTGTTTGCAAAGTTTCTACCGTATTCAAAACGTTCATCAGAAATCTTAATATCTTGACCACCATAAGTACAAAGTGATGTAAGAGTGAATCTAAGAGCATCACAGCCGTATTTGTCAATGATTTTTACAGGGTCGATTGTGTTGCCTTTAGATTTAGACATCTTTTGACCTTTTTCGTCTCTGATTAAACCATGAATGTAAACTGTACTAAATGGTGCTTTGTGAGTGAATTCTAAGCCCATTGTAATCATTCTAGCAACCCAGAAGAAAATGATATCAAAACCTGTTACAAGAACTGATGTTGGGTAGAATTTTTTGAAATCATCTGTTTCTGTTTGAGGGAAGCCCATTGTTGAGAATGGCCACAAACCTGATGAGAACCAAGTATCAAGACAGTCTGTATCTTGTGTGTAGTGTTCTGGATCTGGATTTTCTTTTGCAACTACCATTTCGCCTGTTTCGTTGTGGTAGTATGCTGGTATTTGGTGTCCCCACCATAATTGACGAGAAATACACCAATCACGAATGTTTTCCATCCAACCTAAGTAGTTTTTAGTCCAACGTTCTGGAACAAATTTAATTCTACCGTCTTTTACAGCAGCGATAGCTTCTTTTGCCAAAGGTTCCATTTTTACGAACCATTGTTCAGACAATAACGGTTCAATTGTTGTGTTACAACGTTGGCATTTACCTACATTGTGTTCGTGGTCTGTAATTCTTAATAAGAAGTTTTGGTATTGTAAATCGCCTACGATAGCTTTTCTTGCTTCGTATCTGTCCATTCCTTGATATTTTTCAGGAACTTCTGCACAAGATTTCATTTTACCTTGTTCGTCGATAACCCAAATAGGTTTCATGTTGTGACGTTTACCAACTTCATAATCGTTAGGGTCGTGTGCTGGAGTGATTTTTACAGCACCTGTACCGAAAGATTTATCTACATATTCATCAGCAATGATAGGAATTTCACGTCTTGTTAGTGGAATATAAACTGTTTTGCCGATTAAATCTTTATATTTGAAATCGTCTGGGTGAACAGCGATTGCAACATCACCAAACATTGTTTCTGGACGAGTTGTAGCAACTACAATAGCGCCTTGTTCGTCTTTAAGTGGGTAAGAGATTTCCCATAAGTGACCTTGTTCTGTTTCGTATTCTGTTTCAATATCAGAAATAGCTGATTGGCAACGAGGACACCAATTTACGATGTATGCGCCTTTATAAATTAAGCCTTTTTCGTATAATTTTACGAAAACTTCTTTAACTGCTTCTGAACAACCTTCATCAAATGTGAAACGTTCTCTTGAACGGTCAAATGATACGCCTAAACGTTTGCATTGGTCAAGGATTGCAGATTTATGTTCATTAGTCCATTTCCAAGTTTCTTCTAAGAACTTTTCACGTCCTAAATCAAAACGAGTTTTACCTTCAGCACGTAATTTCTTTTCTACAACGGCTTGAGTTGCAATACCTGCGTGGTCTGTACCAGGAATCCATAATGCTTCGTAACCAGCCATTCTGTGGTAACGAGTTAAGATATCTTGCAAAGTTTCGTCCAAAGCGTGACCCATGTGCAACACACCTGTTACGTTTGGAGGTGGTATTACCATTGAAAATGGAGGTTTATTTGATTTTGCATCTGCTTTAAAGTAATCGCCTTTTTCCCAGAATTCATAAATTTCTTTTTCTGTTTCAAGAGCGTTGTAAACTGTTGGTAAATCGTTAATATTTGTCATTTTTGTTTCCTTTTCTCTTGTTTTAAAATTAACACAAAAACGACTTTGCGTAAAGTTTTCGTTATTTTGCATTTTTTAGACACTTGACTAATTGGCAAAACGCTTGAGCGGTGCTATTATTAACATACTTTCAACAGAGAGCAAATAAAAAGTGAAATTCCAAAATAAATTTTATATTTTATAGTACATCTTTCCTATGTACTAGAGCCTGCACACGTGTACCAGTGCGGGCTCACCTTTTTATTTTAAGTCTTCGTAAATGCGCGAAATAACTTCTTCCCAAGTTGTTTTTTGCTTGAAAAGTTTTATGTTTGAATACCAATCGCATTTTGAAATGTCTTTGTGCCAACGCCAATCGTATAAGGTTGGCAAAATTATATATGTTTTTTTGCCCATTGCACCAGCAAGGTGTCCAACAGAGGTGTCATTACATATTACAACATCTAAATTTGCTATTGCACCAGCTGTATCAGCAAAATCCTTGAAGGTTGAGCCTAAATCGACAATATCAAATTTTGATTGCAAGTTTTTGATTTCATCATATCCGCCCATAACTTGTACAGAGTAGATTTTAGAGTTTGGTAGTTCAAAAATTTTGCTAAAACTTTCCGCAGTCATTGCTCTTTCTGCACCAATAAGCGTGTTACCTTGCCATTTTATGCCGATTTTAAGTTTGTCATTATTGAAAAATTTTTCTTTATAAATTTTTGTTTCTCTTTTAGAAGCGTGCAAAAATTTGTCTGGATATGCAAAAATGGTTTTGTTATCAAGTCCTAAAAAAAATGGAAGGCTCATTATTGGGCATTGATAGTCGCTTTCGTTCAAATATTTTTCGTTAATTCTTGCAATAATATGAACATTTGATTCTTTGTTTTCAGCAAACAGTGGTAACAATGTCATTTGAGGTTTGAAATAAACCTTTTTAGCCCTTTGTGCAAGCATTTTAACATATCTGTAATACATCAAAGTATCGCCCAAACCCGCTTCGTAGTATAAATAAACAGTTTTTCCTGTTAAATCTTCTCCATGCCAAAATGGTAGTTGATTTATTTTACCCATAGTAAGTTTTTGTTGCGTTAAAACGGCATGAGCTTTGCTTACCCTGTATTCAAAAAGAGGAAAACCGCTTACGTAGTCTTTGTTCATGAAGTAAAAAGTTGCTAAAAAGTATTTACCCTCAGTGTCGTTTGGTTCAAGTTCGACAAATCTTTTCATGCATTCAATAGCTTTTCCCCAATGTTCTGAATAAAAATAGACAAATGCTAAATTAAAATAGACCTCTGGAAGTTGCGTTGTCATTGACAATATTTCTTCATATTCAGCCATAGACAAAGCATATTCGCCGTTGTCTTTGTGTGCTTTTGCAGAATTAAAAAGTTTTAAAATTCTTTCTGTATCCATAATTTTGATTATATCATATTTTTCAAAATAAAATTAAAATCTTTATGTATATTTTGTAATATACCTGAAATGATAATTGCATATTAGATTTAAAAATGATAGAATATCTTGAGAAAATAAGGAGAAAAAGTATGTACGAAAAAATTAGAGATTTTCAATTAGCAATTTTAGGTGTATGTATTGCAATTGGCGCAATTTTTGCGGCTTTAATTGCAACAAACAACCTTTCAAATAACAACATTCAAGTTACAGGTTCTGCTTACGAAATCGTAAAGTCTGATTCTGCAAATTGGACTTTAACTATTACAGCAAAAGAACCAACAAGATTACAAGCGTACAAAACGGTTCAAAAACAAATCCCAGAGGTTAAAAAATATCTAGTTTCAAAAGGTATTCAAGAAAGTCAAATTGAGTTGTTGTTATCAAACTCTTATGAAACTTACAAGACTAATCCAAATACAGGTTATGGAACAAATATTGTTGACAATTATGTTTATCAACAACCGATTAAAATCTCAACAACTGATGTAGAAAAAGTTAAAGAATTATCTACTGCATATCAAGTACTTTTTGAAAAAGGCATTAACGTTGCAAGTTCAGGAGACCCTCAATATCACTACTCTAAACTTGCTGACTTGAAGGTTTCTTTATTAGAAAAAGCTACAAAAGATGCTAAAAATAGAGCAAAATCAATGTTGAAATCAAATCACAACCGCGTAGGTAAAATTCGTTCTGCAAAAATGGGCGTATTCCAAATTACTCCTGTTGATTCAAATGATGTAAGTGATTCTGGTTACAACGATTTAAGTTCTATCGAAAAGAAAGTTACAGCTGTTGCAAACGTAAGTTTTGCAATTAAATAATATGGACATATTTGACAAATTAGCAACTTCAAAATTTAGAAGTAAATTCAAACTTAAACAAAAAGATTTCGATTACATTGAGCAAAAAGGGCTTGATGTAATCGAATCGCATGCAAAAGATTTCATTGCAAAAAGAATTGCACCTGCTGTTATTCCAAATGACGGAAAGCAAACTCCAATGCGAGGACACCCTGTTTTTATAGCCCAACACGCAACTGCAACTTGTTGTCGAGGTTGTATTTCAAAATGGCATAAGTTTCCACAAGGTACAGAATTAACCTCTGAACAGCAAGAATATTTTGTAAAAATAATTATGACGTGGATTAAAAAGCAATTACTTGCTAATTAAACGTTTTACATAATTGAAATATTCGTTGTTTTTGTAAGGTTTGATGTGTTCTTCAAGTTGTTCTTTAGTTACAAACCCTTTTCTATATGCAACTTCTTCAAGGCACGCAATTTTGATACCTTGGTTTTCTTCAATTGTTTGAACGTATTGACCTGCTTGAATTAGAGACTTGTGAGTTCCTGTATCAAGCCAAGCAAAACCACGTCCTAAAACTTCAACTTGAAGTTTATCGTTTTCTAAATAAATTTTATTCAAATCTGTGATTTCTAATTCCCCACGAGCAGATGGTTTCATTGTTTTAACGTATTTGCAAACATTGTTTGGATAGAAATACAAGCCTGTTACAGCATAATTTGATTTTGGTTCTTTTGGTTTTTCTTCCAAGGAAATTGCTTTTTTGTTACTGTCAAATTCAACAACTCCAAATCTTTCTGGGTCATGAACTTCGTATGCAAAAACAGTTGCTTGTTGTTGGTTTGAAACATTGTCAATTGCTCTATGTAAAGCTCCTGAGAAGCCTTGACCGTAAAAGATGTTATCACCTAAAATCATTGCAACATCATCATCGCCAATAAATTCTTCGCCTAAAATGAAGGCTTGAGCAAGTCCGTCTGGTGAAGGTTGAACCTTATATGAGAACTTAACCCCAAATTGTTCGCCTGTACCTAATAATTTTTCAAAGTTTGGTAAATCTTGAGGTGTTGAAATGATTAATATATCTCTAATTCCAGCTAACATTAAAACTGAAATTGGGTGATAAATCATCGGTTTATCATAAATTGGTAACAGTTGTTTTGAAACAACCATTGTAGATGGATATAATCTAGTTCCAGCGCCACCGGCAAGAACAATACCTTTCATTTTGACTCCTTTTTTATTTTAAAGCGTTCTTCTTTTCTTCAATATGTTTCATCCAATCTTGGTGTTTTAAGTACCAATCAATAGTTAATTTGATACCTTCTTCAAATGTAATTGAAGGTTCCCAACCAAGTTCAGATGTGATTTTATCGTTTGCAATTGCATAACGTCTATCGTGACCTAATCTATCCGCAACGTGTTCAATAGAGCTTTCATCTTTACCCATTGCGTCTAAAATAAGGTGTGTAATTTCCATATTTGTTTTTTCATTGTGTCCGCCAATGTTATAGACTTCGCCGATTTTACCTTTATGTAAAACTACATCTATTGCTTCACAGTGGTCATATACATATAACCAATCACGAACATTTAAGCCGTCACCATATACAGGAACTTTTTCGCCCTTTAATAATTTTGAAATAAAGAATGGGATAAGTTTTTCTGGATATTGGTATGGTCCGTAATTGTTTGAACATCTTGTGTTCAAAACAGGTAGACCATAAGTTTCATAATATGCTCTTACAAGCAAATCTGCACTTGCTTTTGATGCTGAATAAGGTGAATTAGGCTGGATTGGAGTTGTTTCATAGAAATAACCTGTTTTTCCTAATGTGCCGTAAACTTCATCTGTAGAAACTTGCAAATACCTTTCGATGCCAAGTTCTTTGCAGGCTTGTAATAAATTTAAAGTACCTTGAACGTTTGATTCAACAAAGATTTCAGGGTGTTTGATTGAATTGTCAACGTGAGATTCTGCGGCAAAGTTTACAACATAATCGCAATCTTTGATTAATTCTCTAACTAAATCGTGGTCGCAGATATTGCCATGTACAAATTTGTAATTCGGATTGTCTTTTATGTCATCTAAATTTTCTAAATTACCGCAATATGTAAGTGCATCAAGATTTATAACTTTGTAATCAGGGTGTTTTTTTAAGATGTGTCTCACAAAACAGCTACCAATGAAACCAGCACCGCCTGTTACCAACATTGTTTTCATTAAATCAGTTCCTCTTTGTTTATATCTTTAAATTTCGGTTGTACTTTATCTTTTTCGCTCAAAATTGGTTCAAAATCTATTTCCCAATTAATGTTTATATCTTCATCACTCCATAAAATACCTCTGTCAGCACTTGGAGCGTATTCGCCACCTGTTTTGTAAAGTAGTTCAACTTCATCAGTTAATGCTACAAAACCGTGTGCAAAGCCGTTTGGAATGAATAACATGTGTTTGTTTTCTTCTGATAATTCAACTTTTACATATTGTCCGTATGTTTTTGAGTCTTTTCTGATATCAACGGCAACGTCATAAATTCTACCTTTAGAGCATCTTACAAGTTTTGCTTGTCCATAAGGTTTGGCTTGATAGTGTAATCCTCTAAGTACGCCTTTTGTTGATTTGGAGTGGTTATCTTGAACAAATTCTTCAGTAATTCCATTGGCAAAGAAGTCGGATTTTTTGTATGTTTCCATAAAAAATCCTCTGTTATCGCCAAAAACTTTCGGTTTTACAAGAATTACGTCCTCAATCTTTTGTTTCTCAAATTCAAATGGCATATTAAATATGAACCCTTTCCTATTAATGATTATTAAATCATAATTTACGAAATAGAACAAGCAACAAAATATGCTAAATGTTGCTAATCAATCTTATCAACGGGGAAAAGTTGTTTCATGTATTTTGCTTCTTGAATATCTATATCTGCGTAGATTGCACATTCTCTATCTTCTGCGTTTGCAACCACTTGTGAGGTTGGAGTAATAATCATAGAATTACCAATTCCGCAGAAATCATCAGAAACTTGCTTTGTTTGGTTGCTTACGATTAAGAATAGAGCGTTGTCATAGGCTCTTGTTCTACACATAGAAACAAACATTTCTTGAGCATATTTTTTTGTTTCTTCATTATCATAAACTTCATTTGGAACAAGCCAAGCAGTTGGCATTGCAATTATTTGAACTCCCTTTTTCATCATTTCGTTAATGAATACAGGGTATCTCATATCGTAGCAGATTGTTAAACCTACTTTTGCAAAGTCGAAATGTGCAATTTTCATTTCAGTTCCGGCTGTAATTCTTTGACCTTCTGTTTCGCCCATATAATTGAATAAATGAATTTTGTCATAAACTTCAATAATTTCGCCCATTCTATCAATGGCAAAAGTTGAGTTATAAAGTTTATCGCCAATTTTTCTAACAATACTACCTGCAACGATATTTGTATTATATTCTTTTGCAAGTTGTTGCATTGTTTTAATTACTTCTCCACCGTTTTCATCTTCTGGTGAGTCTTTGTAGGCAATACTTGTTGTGAAAAATTCTGGAACAATAACTAAATCAAGCTTCTTATCCTTGTTGAATTTTATGTAATGCTCTACTTTTTTTAAGTTAGTTTCTTTATCACCTAATAATGATTTTAATTGAATGTTTAAAATGCCTGCCAAAATTCACCTCTAGAATGTTCTAATACGCATTTATATTATATAATAAAAATGCAATAAACTTGAAAGGACTAAACTATGACTGAAAAGGATTATAAATACTATTTGGAAGAAGGAATTAAAAAGACAAACGAGGGCAAGTTTGAAGAAGCTCTAGAGGATTTAGAAAAATCTTTAGAACTTAAACCTGATCATGCGTTAACTCATTTTTCAAAAGGTATAGCTTATCACAATTTGAAACAATTACGTGCAGCTTATGAAAATTACGAGCATGCAATTAAAATCGACGAAAAAATGGTAGATGCATATTATAACAGAGCGCAAGCAATTTTAGCATTTGATAACCCGTCAGAAGATGAATTGAAAGAGGCAAAAGCTGATTTGGAACAAGCGACAAAATTAGATGATAAATTTATTGATGCATATTACTATCTAGCAATTGTAAAAATGAAACTAGGGTTATATGAAAGTGCAATTGTCTCTCTAGACAAGGTTTTAGCAATTCAACCTCAATCACCATATTCAAAGGCTTTGAAAAAATTGATTATGAAAAAATATTTACACATGGATATTTAGTACATTCTTAGTAAAATTTTGTTACAGCGGTAGAAGCATGCTAGCAATTAATATTTTTACGGGTTTTAAACCTTTTATAATACACAAGAAAAGGAAGATAGATGAAAATTCAAAATTTAATGTCACATTTTAAAATAGGCAAAGCAAACAAGAATAACAATATTCAAAAAACAAAGCCGATGCCTTTGGATAGTGTTAGTTTTTCTCATAATACTAAAGATAATGAACAAAAATTTGTTGCATTGAGAGAAGAAATTTCTAAAGATATGAAACCGATTATGTCAGGTGTTGAATCTGCATGTTGGGATTTCTACACAGAAAGTACTCCAGAAAATATGGACAAAATGAATTCAGCGCAAGACAAAGCTGATAATTTTTATGATAACAAAGAAACTTACGCAAAATTGAAAGAAATCAATGATGCAGGTGGTGTAAGTGATAAAAAATTGAAAAAACAACTTCGTAATTTAACTTCTGCTTTCGGTGACGGCATTGAATTTAAGGAAGAATTAAAGGCTATGAGTACAAAAGAAAACGAAATTTCTCAAAAATTGAACTCATACCAAATGACAATGGACGGAAAACCTGTTTCTAAAGCTGAAATTTCAAAAATTATGGAAACAGAAAAAAATCCTGAGGTTCGTAAAAAAGCCGCAGATGCGAAGATTAAATCAGGTGACTTAATTGCTGATGACCTGGTAGAATTAGTAAAAATGAGAAACGATTTTGCCAAGAAAAAAGGTTATGACAACTATTTTGACTATATGTTAGAAGAAAATTACGATATCAAACCAAAAGAGCTTGATAAACTTTTGACTGATGTTGCAGAAAATACAAAAGAGTCCAATAAAAAAGTTATGGACGGCGTAAAGGCTGATTTATCAAAAGCCTTTGGTGTTGCACCAGAAGATTTAAGAAGTTATCACTTTGGATATTTAGCAGGTGATAATCCAGAAAAACTTGTAAACGATGAAATTAAATCAAAAGAGGAAGTTGTGGATATCTCTAAAAAAGCGTATGCCGGCATGGGATATGATGTGGATAAACTTCCAATTAAACTAGACTTGTTCCCTCGTGAAAATAAAAATACTCATGGGTTCTCATTCCCAATTGAAGCAGGCAAAGATGCTAGAATTTTAGCAAATTTGACTAATAATGTTTCAAGTATTGATACTTTAATGCACGAGTTGGGACACTCTGTATTTACAGTAAAAACAAATCCAAATTTACCATATATGGAACAAGATACAACAAGCACAATGACTGAAGCTGTTGCAATGATGATGGGTGATATGCCAAGAACAGAAGGACTTATCAAGGATAAGGTTTCACCTGAAACCTTTGCAAAATTCCAAAAATCAGCAGCAGAAGAAGATTCAAAATTTGTTGGTTCAAGTATGGCAATTATAGATTTTGAAAGAAATATGTACAAAAATCCTGACCAAGATTTGAAACAACTTTGGAAGGATATGGGTGTAAAATACAAAGGTAGAAGTGAACAAGACGAGGCTACAAATGAATGGGCTACAATTCCGCACTTCTTGTCTCACCCAGCGTATTATCAAAACTACTTTAGAGCGTCATTAATAAAGGCTCAATTATATGATGGTTTAACTAAAAAATTCGGTAACTTAACTGAAAATAAAGATACTGCAAAATATTTGGACGAACATATTTTCCAATATGGTGGTTCAAAAGAAGATGATGAAATCTTAGAAGAAGTTACAGGCAAACCTCTTACTGCAGAGGCATTTTGTGAAAGAATTAATAAAACTGTAAAATAAATAGGAGAAATAACTATGGCAGATATGAATGTAAACGGTTTAGGCAACATACAAAATACAAACTTATCTTCAACAGAAAGAGCAGAACAAAAACCTGAAGAGATTATGCTTTTTGGCGCATCTGCATCAGAATCTATGGAAGCTCAAGGCAAAATTAGAAGAACTGCAATTAAAAGCTATAAAGGAAATATTGCAGGACAAGATTTTAACTTGAGAAGAAGAAATAACATTATGGAAAGAGGTTACCAAATTATTGGTAATATTGGTGACAAAAAGGTTGATGTTGAAGAACGCAACAAAATTGTGTCAATGACTAATGAAAAATCTTTTTCAGGTAAAATTGGCAATGAAAAATTTAAAATGAAATCTAACGAAAAAGTTCTTTCAGTAAGTGCTAAAAAGACTTATCAAGGAACATATAAAGGTAAGTCATTTAAAGTTGAATACGCAAAAGAAAACGCTGTTTTAGATGACGGCGATAGAGTTATGACAGGCACTTATGGCGATCAAAAAGTTGATGTAAAATTCGACAAAAAAATATTTGGATTTTCAGATAATATCGACGAAAACAAATTACCAAAAGACTTTGCTGATGTTGCAGCTTTGATTATGGTTGTAAATAATGACCAAGCTGAAAGAAGTAAAAATCCAAACGACAGCAATGTTAGATAAAATAAAATTAAAATAATTTTATAAAAGGGTTGAACTTTTAATGGTTCAACCTTTTATTTTATCCATTTTAAGGCAACCTGAATCATTTCGTCTTGAGAAATGTCGTTACCTGCATTTTTATATTGTTCTATTGCGTTTTTTGCTTCCTCTTTTTTATCTAAATTTGCGCAAACTGAGATGAAATTATAAAGATTACCTTTGATTTTTGGATTTGCTTCAAATGCACTCTTTAAGTATGGATAAGCCTCGTCAAAACGATTTAATTTGTGATAGCAAATTCCAATGTTTTCATCAATCAGACTTGTATCTGTGCCGTTACTAGCGTATTGTTTTGCGTATTTAAAATATTTTATTGCTGTTTCATATTTTTTAGAAATGTAATAGCATTGTGCCATTGAGCGATAAACATCAGGGTCAGTAGCATCAATCGACAATGCTTTTTTGTAAGCCTCTAATGCATCGTTTAGTTTTCCTTGGTCATAATAAACTTGTCCTAACTGAATCCAAGAGGTTGTTTTGTTTGGAATTTTTTCTGCATAGCTAAGCGCTTCTTTAAGTTTAGTATCTTCGTAACCACTTTTTGCGCTAGAAACTTCCTCTTGATTTTTAGAATACATCAAGCGAATAGTTTCTTTGTCTTTTGAACTAAATTCACTTGAAGCATTAAAACCATACATAACGTCATTTTTGCTTTGGCTGTGTCCCATAATTCCGATAGCATGACCGATTTCGTGAACAGCGACAGCATAAAGTTTTGTTTTTGGAAGATAATTTCCATGATTGTCAATTTGCAATAATTTTATGTGAGCGGTGTTTATTTCACCTTTTTGATTGTAATTAAGGTCGGTATTTCCTTGTTTGTAATAACCGTCACCGCTAGAGTGCTCAAGACTATTAACTATATCTACGACAATATCTGCTTTTTTTCTGTCTTGTGTAATCATAAATTTGAAAAGTTCAGGAAAAGTCTTGTTATATTTTGCAAATGCTTGATATACGGTTGTTTGATAATTTGAATTTGTAACCCAAATAGCTATGGTCTTTTTAGTCCATTTGTGAACTTGCCCTGTGCTGTCAATTGCGTTGTGTAAATAGTTGTTATCGGAATTGCTAGAGGAATTGTTTACTAAGCTAAAATCACTTTTTGAAGAATTTGAATCGTCATCAGAAACTTCATCAGGTAAATCAATGTCTTCCAGCCCATTTAATGAAAACTTGTTATCTTCTTGAATAGAGTTGTTTTCAATGTTTTTGTCTGCTGTGTTAAAATGAGGTTTTATAACTCCTCTAAGTTGATAACCAAAGATAGCAACTGTTGCAATAATGATAATTGCAATCATTTTCATTGGATTTTTGTTGTTGCCGTTGTTTGGATTATTTTGGTTTGGTAAATTATTATAATTATAATTTTGACTCATAAATATCTCTATACTTCGCTTTTTGTGCTATTTTTAACTGAAATTTTAACATGTTTAAATACTGAAATCAATTTATTTACAAATTTGTGCTAGTATAATGTTTGAGAAATATAGAAATGGCAAAATGTGGTTGGACAGATTTGCCCAACGGTTTATAAAAGGGTGTATGAAATGGCAACAAAAGAGTTAACTAGCGGACAACCTTTAAAATTAATCTTAGAATTTATGTTTCCTATTTTTATAGGTAATCTGTTTCAGCAGTTGTATAACTTTGTAGATGCTGTAATTGTAGGACGTTATGTCGGAATTAAGGCTCTTGCTGCAGTTGGTACAACAGCACCTTTGCTATTTTTTGTTATAAGTTTTATTTTTGCTTCAACTCAAGGTTTTACGGTTGTTCTAGCTCAACGATTTGGTGCTAGAGATTATGACATGGTGCGCAAATCTTTTACAACATCAGTTTATTTATCAGGCGGGTTAATGTTGCTTATGACCTTGGTTTCAACACCTTTTACATATCAAATGTTGTCTTTTTTAAGAACTCCGTCTGATATTATTGATATGGCAAATGTATATTTATTTATTATGTTTGCGGGAATTTTTGCAACAGTTTTTTATAACTTGTCTTCAAACGTAATTAGAGCGCTAGGTGATAGCAAAACTCCACTTTATTTCTTGATTTTTTCATCAATTTTGAATATCTTTTTAGCATTGTTATTTGTTGTTAAATTCAGAATGGGTGTAGCTGGTGCAGGCTGTGCAACGGTTTTGGCGCAATTTGTTGCAACAATTTTGTGTGTAAGTTTTATGTTTTGGAAATTCCCAATTTTACATACACAAAAAGGTGATTGGAAAATTGATAAAGATTTTATGTTGGAACATTTGAGAATAGGTATTCCAATGGGATTTCAAATGTCAATTTTAACACTTGGAATTTTGGCACTTCAATATGTTTTGAATGGATTAGGTTCAATAGCAGTAGCAGCGTATACAACAGCGATGAGAGTTGACCAAATATTCTCTCAAGTTTTTGTTGCTTTGGGTGCAACAATGGCAACTTTTACGGCTCAAAACTTTGGCGCAAATAAAATGGCAAGAATTAAACAAGGCGCAAAATCCGCTTTGGGTATCGTTATTACAGTAACTGTTTTTGCTGTGGTTGTCTTAACTTTCTTCTCTCAAAATTTAATTCAAATGTTTATGATTGAACCAAACGAAGAAGTTATTAAATTGGGTGCGATGTATTTGCATATTATAATGATTTTCTTTATATTCTTAGGTCTGTTGCTACTTTACAGAAACATTTTGCAAGGTATGGGGCAAGTTGTCGTACCCCTTATTTCCGGTACAACAGAATTAATTATGAGAACGGTGTTTGCTTTTGCTTTCGGATTAAAGTTCGGATTTTTAGGAATTTGTTTTGCAACTCCTGCAGCTTGGTTTGGTGCAACAGTGGTACTATTTAGTGGTTATAAAATTAGCCTGTTGAAAATTCTAAAAAATAGAAGAAAACATGCGTGATAGAAAAATTTTAAGTTTAATTTTTTTCCCTACTTGAAAAACAGCAAAAAATAGTTTATACTGAATAAAAACAGGAGACTTGATATGGCTAGAATTAAAGATATACAATGCTCTCAACCTTCGGGGGGGTAAACGCTAGTAAAAACGCGACTTTTAGACTTGATGATTTAAAGTCTAATTTAATGTTTTTGTTGCGTAGAATAACAAATATAATTTTAATGTCATTCCGAACTTGTTTCGGAATCGCAATGTTATTCCAAAGAGACCATGCGACCCTGAATCAAGTTCAGGGTGACAAAATATTCAAAAAAGCCCTTGCCTTCACCCTAGCAGAAACCCTAATTGTAATGGGTATTATTGGTGTGGTTGCAGCGTTGACTATTCCAAACTTGAACTCATTAACTGCAGACAAAGAAAAAGTTGCTAAAGTAAAGAAAATTTATCAAAACCTAACAGATGCATTCGGTCGTGCTCAAGCAGTTTATGGACCTTTTAACGAGTGGTTTCTTACTGATTCTACTGCAACTGCACAAGCAACTCGTTTTGGTGATAGAATTTCTGAATTTATGAAAGTTTCTAAAAACTGTGGCGTAACAACAGATCAAGGTTGTTTTTCAAATAAAAAAACAATACAGAAAAAATCTGGTGGTGATTCTGGTGTCGTAGTAAATGATTCTTCTGCAAATTATTACAAATTAATTTTAGCAGATGGTTCATCATTAATCTTTTTTCCTCCAACTAGTGATGATGTTGCGGGTATATATGTTAATATAGATGGTCCAAATAAAGGCACTCCTATTTTAGGTAAAAATATTTTTTTGTTTAATATTAGTGAAGAAAACGGAGTTTATTATCAAAATTTTTCATCAAAGTTAGCATTTTGCTTTAATATGGGGCAATGTTCATTTTGGGTTATTCAAAATGATAATATGGATTACTTAAAAGCAGATTCTTCTGGCAAATGTCCTAATGGAAAAGTTTTAGATATGACAACAAATACTTCTTGCAAGTAACGAGTAAGTATAATTGTGTCATTCTGAACTTGTTTGACAAAGCGAACAAACGAAGAATGAGTTTTGTGAGC
>CALAFU010000033.1 GCA_937891325.1 uncultured Candidatus Melainabacteria bacterium
GTTAACAACTGCGATGTCATTAGCTTTTGCCCATTCGTCCCAACTCATTGCAGATGCTGTTGTTTTAATCATAAAGCGAGGGTGGTTATTCCATTTGCCTTGAGATTTCAACATCTTCATACGGAAGTCCATCAACATTAAGAACGCTTGGTTTGCTGTAAATACAGTTAAAACTCTACCGTTACCAAGTTTAACGTAAGCGATACCAGCTTTTTCAAGTTTTGCAACTTCTTTTTCGTTTTCAATTTGAGTAACTGTTAATCTATCATGGTCAGGGTCTGTAATTAGAACTGCTGTTCCGATAGGATAATCAGCTAAAACTTTGTCGTAGTGTAATGTTTCGATTACAGGGAAGTAATTTTCACCGTTTGGACGTTTAGCTAAAACAGTTGCGTCTACTGAGTAATCATAGAAAGTTTTGTTGCCTTTTGGGTCAACATCATATTTACCGATTGAGTGGAAGAATGGATCTTCTTTTTCATTCAACCAAACAAATTTGTCTGTTAAGTCTAATTCTTTTAGTACTCGGCTTAAAGTTCTATAAGCTGAACCGCCAACGTTTTCGATAACGATTTTGTTTTGAGCCTTTTTAATGAAATCTAAGTTGTCTTTTTCTGCAACACCTGATTTTAAGTATTCAACATATAAATCAACGCCATCGTGAAGTTTTGCCATAATTTTTTCATCAATTAATGGATTGTCTTCTGCTGCGATTTTAATTTCGTAAGAACCATTTTTTTCTGTTTCGTCAAAAATTTCTTGAATTTTTTGAACAAATTCTGCAGATTCTTCTGGTAAGTATTGGCTACCTTGAGAGTTCAAATCTTTTGTAGCGTTTTTAACTGAAATACCGTGGCTTGAAGTGATGTATTCACCGCCAACTAAGTCTAATTTGAAGGCTAAGAAAGAAGCCAACCAAATTGGAATAGTCTTTTTATCAACAGGAACTAAAGTTTCAATACCTTGAGCAGCTTGAACTCTAGCAATAGCATCTAAATACAAGTCTGAATTGTATCTAACTTCACGTCCTGCAAGTTTTAAAATTTGTTTATCAGGGTATTTTTCAACTGCAACTAGCGCTTTAGCTAAAGTTGCAAGAACAATACCAACTAAGTTAATCGGAAAACGTGTATCTTGTGGATATAAAATGTTTTGAGGTCCTCTGATACCTGCTGTTGAAACCTTAGCTTCTTTAGCATAGTTTGCAAACCATTCTTTCAAGTTTAAGCCTTCTGGATTTGTTTGAGCATCATAAGGCATTAAGTGTTCTTTTTTTAGTGTAAAAGTGAATTTACCCTTATTTGAAAAGTCCATTAAATTACGGTTTTTCACATAATCAGGTGTTCTATCTTCAACACTTTCAAATAATTGTTTTTCTAATTCACAAGATGCAGTTTTTTTCATAAATACAAGTTCTCCTTTCGATAAAACAAGTCTATCATAAAAGAAATTATTTTGATAGACAACAGCATAATTTGGTGGATTGATTAAATTAAAATCTAATATCATCTTGAGATTAGTTTAGCACAAAAAATAAGGCTTTAGAAACAGAATAAAAACTAATGTCACCCTGAATTTATTTCAGGGTCTCTACAACTTGAGATGCTGAAACAAGTTCAGCATGACATAAAATTTTATGTTCACTTCGTCTAATACATTTAACCTGACATATTATTTAATATTATATAAAAATTTTATCGTCAAAATTTTCTGTTTGGAGTACAATTAAATAGTCTTAAATAGTAATAAAACCGCTACATTTGTAGCATACATTAGGAGAAAATAATACAGTAGGCTGGATAATTTAAAACTATAAGGAGGTTTATTTATGCCAGGAAAGACAATAACAGTTGATGGTAACTACGCTGCAGCACACGTTGCGTATGCTTTAAGCGAAGTATCAGCAATTTACCCAATCACTCCTTCATCTACAATGGGTGAATGGATTGATGAATGGGCATCTCAACACAAAAAGAACATTTGGGGTAAAGAAGTTCGTGTTGCTGAAATGCAATCAGAAGCTGGTGCAGCAGGTGCTGTACACGGTTCATTAGCAGCAGGTGCTTTAACTTCAACTTACACTGCATCACAAGGTTTGTTATTAATGATTCCTGTAATGCACAAGGTTGCAGGGGAAATGATTCCTCACGTAATCCACGTTGCAGCAAGAGCTTTAGCTGCTCAATCATTAGCAATCTTCGGTGACCACACAGACGTTATGGGTTGCAGAAACACAGGTTATGCTATGTTAGCTGCTAACAGCGTTCAGGAAGAAATGGATATGGCTTTAATCGCTCACTTAGCTACTTACAAGGCTAAAGTTCCATTCTTACAATTCTTCGATGGTTTCAGAACTTCTCACGAAGTACACAAAATTGAAGAAATCTCTTATGAAGATATCGCTTCATTAGTTGAACCAAAATATATTGAAGAATTCAAACAAAGAGCATTACGTCCAGAAGCTCCAAAATGTAAAGTTGGTGCTCAAAACACAGACGTATACTTCCAAGGTCGTGAAACAGTTAACAAATACTATGACGCAGTTCCTGACATCGTTCAAGAATATATGGACAAAGTTGCAAAAGTTACAGGTCGTCAATACCACCCATTCGATTACGTTGGTGCTCCAGATGCAACTGATGTTATCGTAGCTATCGGTTCTGGTTGCGAAACTATCGAAGAAACTATTGAATACTTAAATGCAACTAGAGGTACTAAATACGGTTTAGTTAAAGTTAGATTATACAGACCATTCGACGTTAAAAGATTCAACGAAGCTCTTCCTAAATCAGTTAAGAGAATTGCTGTTTTAGACAGAACTAAAGAACCTGGTTCTATCGGTGAACCTTTATACTTAGATGTAGTTGCTGGTATCGAAAACAAAGACATTAGAGTTATCGGCGGTCGTTATGGTTTATCTTCTAAAGAATTTACACCATCAATGGTATTAGCTGTTTACAAACACTTAGAAAACAATGGTTTCCACGGTTTCACAGTTGGTATTAACGATGACGTAACTCATAAATCATTAAACGTTGAAGAACACATCGTTACAGAACCTGAAGGAACTACAAACTGTATGTTCTGGGGCTTAGGCTCAGACGGTACTGTTGGTGCTAACAAAAACTCAATTAAAATTATCGGTCAATACACAGACAAAGATGCTCAAGCATACTTTGCTTATGACTCTAAAAAATCATTTGGTGTTACAGTTTCTCACTTGAGATTCGGTGACAAACCAATCAAATCTACTTATTTAATCACAGCTCCAGATTTCGTATCTTGCTCTGCTCACGCTTATATCGGTAGATATGATATTCTTAAAGGCATCAAAGAAGGCGGTACATTCTTATTAAACTCTCCATACTCTAAAGATGAAGCATTTGCTCACTTAACAAGAGATATGCAAGAAACAATTATTAATAAGAAAATCAAATTCTACAATGTTGATGCTGAAAAATTAATCAAGGAACAACCAGGTTTAAGAGGTAAAGGTGCTAATACAGTAATGATGGTAGCTTACTTCAAAGTTTCTGGCATTATCCCATTTGAACAAGCTCTTGAAGGTATGAAAGAAATGACTAAGAAGACATTCAAGAAAAAAGGTGATGATGTTGTTAACATGAACTTGGCATTAATCGATGCAGCGGTTGACGCTTGCGAAGAAGTTACAATTCCAGCTTCTCTAGACGGTGTTGCTCACGCAGATATGGTTAAATTGATTCCAGATGATGCAGATGACTTCGCTAAGAAAATTGTTGAACCATCAATGAGACAAAAAGGTGACGATATCCCTGTTTCAGCAATGTCTAACGACGGTGTAATCCCAACAGGTACAGCTTGCTTAGAAAAACGTGGTATCGCTCCTAGAGTTCCTCATTGGAATAGCGAAGCATGTTTACAATGTGGTATTTGTGCTTCTGCATGTCCACACGCTGCTATTAGAAGTAAATTAGTTGAAGCAAAAGATATGGCTAACGCTCCTGCTACATTCAAGGGTGTTCAAGCTAGACCAGCTTTAGCTGATGAACAATACAAAATCCAAGTTTACTGCGAAGATTGTACAGGTTGCGGTGTTTGCTTAGACCAATGTCCTGCAAATCAAAACGGTAAAGAAGCTTTAACTTGGTCTTCAATTGAAAAAGAAGTTGAAGCAGGCGAAATGGAAAATGAAAAATTCTTTGATGAATTACCAGATAACGTTATGGGTAAAAACACAACTAAGACTATGAAAGGTGCTATGTTGAGAAAACCATTATTTGAATTCTCAGGCGCTTGTGCTGGTTGTGGTGAAACTCCTTACGTTAAATTAGTTTCACAATTATTCGGTGAAAACACAATCGTTGCTAACGCAACAGGTTGTTCATCAATCTACTCTGGTACATTCCCTACTATCCCTTACACAACTAACAAGGACGGTAGAGGTCCAGCTTGGGCTAACTCATTATTCGAAGACAACGCTGAATTTGGTTTCGGTATGAGATTGGCAGTAGACCAAAACAGAGATACTTTGAAAACTTACGTTGAAAAAGTTCTTGAAAACGAAAAAACTCCAGCAGACTTAAAAGATGCATTAAACAATGCAATGTCTCATTGGGATAATTCAAAAACTGAAGAAGCAGTTAAAGCTCAAGAAGATGCAAAAGCTGTTTTAGCTAAATATGCAGACGTTGAATGTCCAGATTTAGCAATGGTTAGAGAATTACAAGACTACTTCACAGATAAATCAGTATGGATTATCGGTGGTGACGGTTGGGCTAACGATATCGGTTACGGCGGTATCGACCACGTATTAGCTCAAAACAAAAACGTTAACATCTTAGTTCTAGATACTGAAGTATACTCTAACACAGGTGGTCAAGCATCTAAATCAACACCAACAGGTGCTGTAGCTAAGTTTGCCACAGGTGGTAAACCAACTTACAAGAAAAACATGGGCTTGATGAGTATGTCTTATGGTTATGTATACGTAGCATCAGTAGCTTTAGGTGCAGACAGAGCTCAAACTCTTAAAGCATTCCAAGAAGCTGAAGCATACGATGGACCATCAATCATCTTCGCTTACGCTCCATGTATCGCACACGGTATCGACATGAGCAAAACTCAAACAGAACAAAAACGTGCGGTTGAAGCTGGTTACTTCCCATTATACAGATACAATCCTGCAAACCCTGAACACCCATTCACTTGGGATGCTAAGGATCCAAAAGGAAACTACCAAGACTTCATCAGAAGCGAAGGTCGTTATAAATCATTAATGAAAACTAACCCAGAACACGCTGAAGCATTGTATGAACAATCTGAAGCAGATGCAGCTAAACGTATGGCTGTATACAAATCAGTTGGTGAATTAATGTAATTAATCAATTTTGGTTAATATATAACAACACAGGCGCGGAATTTTTCAAATTCCGCGCCTGTTGTTTTTTTATTTAGTCAATAAGACAATAAGGGTTAAGTCGTTAAGTCGTACTATTATTAAAATGACATTTTTACTATAAATGACTTAAAGCCTTATAGTTTACATAACAAAAAGTCTGTCAATAGAATTGGCAGACATTAAATAAACACGAGGATATT
>CALAFU010000034.1 GCA_937891325.1 uncultured Candidatus Melainabacteria bacterium
TTTAATTTCTATCAAAATTGAAGAAAGCCTACGTACAACAGATTCAATGGCTTACAATTCAGACAAATCTTCAAACACAGTAGATAACTTTACAACATACCTTAAAAATTGGCTTCCATTCTACAAAATTGATCCAGCAAATAACTTCGGCGGTCAAAATACAGTAGAAAACTCAGCTAATACAACAAGAAACTTAGTTTTCGGTGATACAATTTCAACTCAAGTAGTTCAAATGTTATCAAACGGAAACATGATGGTACAAGGCAAAAAGACTTTAGTAAACAATAATGAAAGAGTTGATTTAATCGTAACAGGCGTTGTAGACCCAAGATGGATAGACCAAAACGGTCAAATCTCTTCAACAAAAGTAGCTAACTTACAATTCGCACTTTCTGGCAGAGGTTCATTATCAAGAGGTCAAAACGAAGGCGTAATCAACAGAGTAATCAAATACTTATTCTAATAATTAGGGACAAAGGGAAAATGAAAAAATTAATTGCAACAATAGTATTTATAATGATGACAATGATGATACCAATGCAAGCGCAAGCTGCAACAGTAAAAATCGGCGACATTACACATGTAAAAGGTGTTAGAAACAACCAAATCGTAGGTTACGGTATCGTTGTTGGTTTACCTGGAACAGGTGACAACTCTCGTTCAACTCAGTTGACAAATAAATTACTATTGATGAACTTGGGTACAATTATTGAACAAGAAAACTACATTCAAAAAGGTTCTTCAGCAGCAGTAATTGTTACAGCAACAGTTCCACCATTTGCAAAAAACGGCGACCAAATTGACGTTACAGTATCAACATTAGCAGATGCTAAGAGCTTAGAAGGCGGTGTTTTGGTTCAAACAATCTTGAAAGCACCAAACGGCGAAGCAGTTGCAGTAGCACAAGGTCCTGTTTCAGTAGGTGGTGTAAACGCAAGAAGCAACGGTAGCATGACAAGAACTGCAATCACTTCAACAGGTCGTATCCCAGGTGGTGCGATTATGGAACGTGATATCGATACAGAAATTGGTGATGCAAGTTCAGTAACTTTATCTTTAGACCATTCAGATTACACAATGGTTTCAAGAGTTGCACAAGCAATTTCACAAGTTGCACCGGCAAAAGCAATCGACGGAAGCTCAGTTCAAGTAACTATTCCATCAAAATTCTTAAACGATAGAATTACTTTCTTATCAATACTAGAAAACTTGCAAGTAAGCCCAACAGCTGAAAGAGCAAAAGTTGTAGTAAATGAAAGAACAGGAACTGTTGTAATCGGTTCGCAAGTGAAATTATTACCAGCAGCAGTGGCACATGGCAATATTACAGTAACAGTTTCAACAACAAACGATGTATCTCAACCAAACTCATTTGCACAAGGTTCATCAGTGGGCTTCTCAAATTCAACAATTGGTGTTGATAAAGGCGCAGGCAGTGTGGTTAAGATGAACGGTAACAGCAACTTGAACGACTTAGTAAACGCTTTAAATTCAATCGGTGTTACTCCTGTTGATATAATCAGTATTCTTCAAGCGTTGAAGAAAGCAGGAAGTTTGCAAGCTGATTTACAAGTAATTTAGAAATAAAAAGGGTGGGTAAAATAAAATGGATAATTCAATAAATACAATTTCAACAAATGTTTTAAATAATACGGGTCTGATAAACAACGACCAATACAACTTGAATAACATCAAAGGTGCTGGCAATCAGAAGGCTCAATTGAAAAAGGTTGGCGAAGAATTTGAAACAATGTTTCTTACAAAGATGATGCAAACCATGGACAAAACAGTCGATAGAGAAGGCGGATTGCTAGGAGAAGAATCAAGATACGTAGACACTTTCAAAAATCATGTTTACCAAGAGGTAAGTAGGCAACTAACAAAGAGTCCACACACATCAATCGGCATAGCAAGCCAAATTTACAAACAAATGGAAAGATACGTACAAGATTAATTAGAAAAAAGGGATAAAAAGATATGTTAAACGGAATTTCATCAGGAGCATCAAACCAAGTACACGCATTTACAGCAGCAAATGCATTTAGAGTGGCTCAACAAGCACTAGAACAAGGTCAAAAACAACAAGATAACACTCCAAGTGGTGTAGAATTAAACGATAATGATGCAATCTTAAGACATCAAAATATCAACGAAATCAAAGATATTGCAAAAAGCGTAGGCGAAACAAATCTTTCAGACGAAGATATTAAATACGGTTTAACTTATGGCAGAAGCGTAATTGCAGATTTCTCAGTATAACGGGCAAGAGGAAATAAAATGAACGAACAATTTTATAGAACAGTTTCTCAAATGTTAGAAGATACAATTTCTGTATACGAAGAACTGTTAGAATTATATAAAGAAAAGAAAAAAGTATTGCTTACTCCCAAAAACAGTGAGTTGCTAAGAATAGTTGATGAAAAAATTTTGGCTCAAGTTAATTCTGTAAAAAAAGTAAACGAAAAAAGAGAAGAATTTTGTAAAGAAAACGAAATTGAGCCAACAAATATAAGTACGCTAATTGAGCTTGCACAAAGGGAAAACCCCGAATTTGAAAAAATCTTATCTGAACAAAAGGTTAAGATAAATGAAGTTGCAGAGGAAATGGCGTTAGTTGAGAAGACAAATGTGGAATTAATAAAGCATGGTCTAGTAATGTCAGACAAATTATTAGATATCATAATAAGTGCAGCAACGCCGCAAACGGATAATTACGACATGCACGGAAAAAATGTAGACACAAGTGAACTAAGCATAAGTTCCATAGTGGAAGACGCTTAAAAAGGAGTTTTAAGATGACCATTAACAAAGCTATGAACATTGCCCTATCTGGGCTTAACGCACACCAAGCCGCATTAAATGTGGTTTCTCACAATATTGCGAACATAAATACTGAAGGCTACCGTCGTCAGCAAGTTCATTTTGCTGAAATGCGTACACCTTTGTATGACAACTCTGTAAGTGGTCAAATTGCCTCTCTTGCAGGGGTTAGAATTGACGGCATTAAAACTGCGTCAAATGATTATTTGAACGATTATTTTAGAAAACAAAATTCTTTATATGAAGGCTTGCAAGCTGGTGCAGATATTGCTGCTGGTGTTGCAGGTTTGCTTGATGAATTGCAAGATTCAGCATTAGGCGACTCTTTGAACGCTTTTTATGAAGCTGCAAACTCTTTATATCAAAACCCAACAGATTATAGCTTGAGAGTTAATTTTGCTGCAAAAGCAAAAGCCGTTGCAAACAAATTTAATGCTCTTGATACATCATTAAAGAATTATGCAACAAGCGTAATTGGTGACGGTTCAGACAGTTCTGCGCAAGCATCGCAAGTTGGAACAGATGTTAGTAAATTGAATTCTCAATTGGAAAAATTGGCTAATATCAATTTGCAATTGTCAAGAACTCCAGATGATACAAACTTGCAATCTCAACGCGACCAAGTTTTATCAGAAATTTCAAGCCTAGCAGATGTTGATGTAAAAATTACAGAAACAGGAACTGCAAATGTTTCAATCGGTAATGCTGAACTTGTAAGCGGTGTAAAAGTTGTTGGAAAATTAGAATATTCAACAGTTACAGACGCAAACGGTAATGTAAACCCAAGAATTCAAGCAATTGACGTTGAAACAAAACGCACAAAAGATGTTACAAAAGACTTTACAGGCGGTTCAATTGGCGGTGTTATTTCAGGTCTAGAAACTTTGACTACAGCTCAAGCAGACTTGGACAAATTAGCAAAAGCCTTTATTGACCAAATGAATGGTATTCAACAATATGTTGATGGTGATAATCAAGCATGTTACTACGATAGACAAAATGATGTCTTGGTTAAAAATCCACCACCATTGTTTGAAGGTTCATCAGCAGGCGACATCAAAATTAATGATGATGTTTATAACAACCCTGATTTAATTGCTGCCGCTAGAATTGATACATCAACCGACAAATGGGAAAAAGCCGTTGGTAATGGAGATAACGCTCTATTCTTCTACAACGCAAAGAGTGCTAAATTAACTGATTTAGATGGTTTGTCAATGCAAGACTTCTTGATAGCAATGGGCACAAAAGCTGCACTAAGTGCTGATGATTTGCAAAAACAAGCAGATGCACAAGGCTCAATTGTAGACAGTATTAATAACCAAATACTTTCTGAAACAGGGGTTAATCTTGATGAAGAGTTGTCAAATATGATTATTTATCAACAAGGTTATAACGCAAGCGCAAGAATGTTCTCAACCTGTGTTGAAGTATTCGATACTCTTGTAAATCTGGGTAAATAGCCCAAAACAAAAGCAAACAAACGGATTTGTAAGCATTAAACAGTGAGGATTACATTATGGCAATTGGAAGAGTTTCATCATATCAATTTAATACATCATTTGCAAAACAAGTACATAATACGCAATCAAAATTCAATAAACTTTCTCAACAAATTACATCTGGTAAAAGGGTTACGTCTGTAACAGATGATGCTGTTGCTGCAAAAGGAATTATCAAGGCAAATGCACAACTTGCAGATATTGAAACATATTTGAAAAACTTGCAACTAGCAGATAATGAATTAACTCAAACCGACCAAACTTTGGGTGCGATTAATGATAAATTGCAAGATGCTTACGACTTGGCAATGACAGTTGCTAATGGTACAAGCGGTGAAGAACAAATGAACGCTTATCGCCAACAATTAGATGCAATTATCAGTAATATAACAAGAATGGCTAACACACAATATGATGGTAAATACATATTTGCGGGTACAAATACAACAACAGAACCTTATTCGTTGGTGGAAACTGATGATGCAACAGCGGATAATGCAGGTTTGGTTTATGCAGGTAACGACGGCGGAAGATATACACTTGTTGGTCAAGCTAAAAATGAATTACCAGATGTTATAAGTGACGAAAAGAAAGAACAAATTAACTTTATCGGCAAAGAGGTTTTCGGACAAGTTAAATTTACAACTGATGCAGACGGAAATGTAACAATTGACGATGCAAATAGTTCAGGCGCATTTAAAGCGTTGTATGAATTAAAAGCTGCATTGCAAAATGACCCTGTAGATGAACAAGCAGTTAGAGCAACTTTGGATAGCTTAGACGCTAGTATGTCACAAGTTTCTGCTGCAAGAACAAAAACCGGTGCGTTGGGTCAAGAATTTGAAGATATTCAAGATGCCTATGCAAACGATACACTTAATTTGAAACAATTACGTTCTGACTTAGAAGATACAGACTTGCCAAGTGCTGTTTCTGATTGGTATACAGCATATCAATCACTTCAAGCATCATATCAAATGTTCTCACAAACAATGAACGTATCATTGTTGAACTATATTTAGAAAGTCGATAAGACATTAAGGCATTAAGGCATTAAGATACTAAGTCGAACTATTATTAAGATGACATTTTAATTATAAATGACTTATCGTCTTATAGTCTTAAATGCTTAAAGTCATAAAAAACTCGGACATTGTCCGAGTTTTTTATTAAGCGAAAGTCTTAAATGAATCTTCAGAATTCTTTTTGATTACAGAAGAAACAGATTCTAATTCAGTGTTGATAGCGCTGTGTT
>CALAFU010000035.1 GCA_937891325.1 uncultured Candidatus Melainabacteria bacterium
CTCTATCAATATCATAAGGTCTTGATGCTTTTGTAGGTTCATCGTTACGTTTTGAAAGTGTTCTTGCAGATGAGAAACCACCAACACCCATGTTACATACAGTTGCTTCTGAACCACCTGTAACGATTACATCAGCTTCGCCGTATTGGATTGTTCTGAAGGCATCACCAATTGCGTGGTTAGAAGATGCGCAAGCTGAAACGATAGCTTTGTTTACACCTTTTAAACCGAATTTAATTGCGATTTTACCAGCAACCATGTTTACAATCATCGCTGGAACTGTGAATGGAGAACATTTTGTGTAATCACCACGTTTCAACATTACTAAGTGGTTTTCTTCAATTGTGCTATAACCACCAGCAGCAGATGAAACTAAGCAACCACATCTATATGGGTCTTCTTTAGAAATATCCAAACCTGATTGAGCCATAGCTTCTGTTGCAGCAGTAACACCATATTTTACAAATCTGTCTAAACGTTTAACTTCTTTAGGGTCTAAAAATTTAGATTCATCATATTCTGGAACAATACCATAAATGTAAGTTGATTGTTTTTCTCTATCAATTCTGCTTTCTGGAGCTAGAGAAATACCGCTTACACCATTTTTAATATTTTCCCAGAAATTATCAGCACCTAAACCATAAGGTGTAACTGCACCGATACCTGTTATAACTACTCGTCTTTTTTCCATAATTTTATACCTCATATTTAAATAAAACAAAATAAAAGAGGGCTAATCATAAGAAAATGACCGACCCTCTTTTTCTTAAACTTTATTCATTCTAGTAAATTAAGAATGAGCTTCAATGTAGTTTACTGCATCTTGAACTGTTTGAATTTTTTCAGCTTCTTCATCAGGAATTTCGCAACCGAATTCTTCTTCAAAAGCCATAACTAATTCAACTGTGTCTAAAGAGTCAGCACCTAAGTCGCCTGTGAAGCTAGCTTCTGGAGTTACTAAGCTTTCATCAACGCTTAATTGGTCTACAACTACTTTTTTTACTTTTTCTAATGTACTCATTGTTTTTTCCTCATTTTTTATTGTAACATCTATTACTTTCTATAACTATATTATATTAAGTAAATATTTTTTTGCAAATTTTTAACATTGTTTTGTTAAGTTGTGATTATTGCTAGATTGTAAGTCCACCGTCAACTTGCAATACTTGACCTGTAACATAAGTAGCATCAACAGCTAAGAATTTTACAGCTCCAGCAATATCATCAGCATCGCCTAAGCGTTTCAAAGGAATATGTTCAGCAATTTGAGCAGAATCCAAGCTCTTTGTCATGTCGGTTTGAACAAAGCCTGGAGCTACTGCGTTTACTCTAATATTTCTTGATGCTAATTCTTTTGCTAATGATTTTGTAAAGCCGATTAAACCAGCTTTTGCTGCTGCATAGTTAGCTTGACCAGCGTTACCGTAAATACCTACGATACTTGCCATGTTAACGATTGCACCTGAACGTTGTTTCATCATAACTTTGATAACAGGTTGAGTTACATTGAATGCGCCTGTTAAGTTTGTATTGATTACAGCGTCCCAATTTTCTTTGCTCATTCTCATGAACAAACCGTCTCTTGTAATACCAGCATTGTTTACAAGAACGTCAATTCTGCCGTATTTTTCAATAATTTTAGCAACTGCTTCTTGAGCTTCGTCATGGTTTGAAATATCAAACTTAACGGCTTCGGCTTTAACGCCTAATGCTTCAAGTTCAGAAACTGTTTGTTTGGCAGCTTCTTCGTTGCCTGCATAATTGATTACAACATTGTAACCAGCTTGAGCTAGATGTAAAGCACATGCTTTACCAATACCTCTAGAACCGCCTGTTACAAGTGCTAAGTTTTCACTCATAATCTTATACCTCATTTAAGTTTTGAATCGTTGCTTCTAACGATTCTTTGTCGTAAACGTTGTATGTTTTAACTTCTGGATTAATTTTCTTATTAAGTCCTGCTAAAACTGTGCCATTACCAAATTCAATAAACGTATCAACACCAGCTTCAATCATTTTTTCAATAGATTGACACCAATGAACTGATGAATAAATTTGTTTTGGCATTTTTTCTTTGAAGTTTGATGTTGTAAATTCCGCATCGACGTTCGTAACTACAGGAATTTCTGTATCCTTAACTTCAATATCTTTTACAAATTCAGCAAATTTTTCGCCTGCATCTTTCATAAATTGAGAGTGGAAAGCGCCTGATACCGCTAATGGTATAACTCTTTTTACACCCTTTTCTGTTAAAAGTTCGCAAGTTTTCTTTACTGCATCATCATCACCTGTAATTACGATTTGAACAGGTGAATTGTAGTTTGCAATATCAACATAGCCGTCAACAGCATCCATACATTCACGAATTAATGATTCATCTGCTTTTAGAACAGCTGCCATAGAACCGCCTTTTGTAGCGCCCATTAATTCAGCACGTTTTTGGATTAATTTCAAAGCATTTTCTAATGTAATTGCGCCTGCAGCATAATACGCAACATATTCACCTAAGCTGTGACCAGCTGTAAATGCAGGTTTAATATCACATTTTGATTTAAACGCTTCTAGTGCTGCAATTGATGTTGTCAAAATTGCTGGTTGTGTGTTAATTGTTTGTTTTAATTCTTCTTCAGGACCTTCAAAACAGATTTTAGATATACTTCTACCTAAAACTTCATCTGCTTTTTCATAAACTTTTTTTCCAACTTCAAAATTTTCAAAAAGGTC
>CALAFU010000036.1 GCA_937891325.1 uncultured Candidatus Melainabacteria bacterium
AATTGATTTCAAGATAAAGCCTAAGTTTTGCATTCTTTCCATACATCTAAAGCCCAAAGGTTGAACTTGAGAATTTTTGTAGCTATCGCCAATGATTAGAGCTGCAAATCTGCCTTTTTCCAGCAAATCGTAACCATTTTTAGCTACTTTTTCAAATAAATCATAGAATTCTTCTGTTGATGAGCAGTTAGATAAGTCTTCTTTTTTGTCAGAGAACTTGATAATGTCATCATAGGGTGGGTGCAAGATTAGAAGCTGTGCTTTTTCTTCGCCCATTACTTCTAATCTAGCTTGGATTTTTTCTTTTGCTTCTTCAGTTGTTGAATCAGCACATATAATGTTCACATCTGTAACCAACTGTTTTGGAGTGAATTTTTCACTAACGTGATCAACTAATTCTTGTTTAAGCTCAACACCAATACAACGGCGACCTTCATTAATAGCCTCGATGCCAGAAGTACCTGAACCAAAGAATAAATCTAAAACGATATCGTTTTTCTTAGTGTATCTTTCGTAAAGTTGTTGTGCAATTTGTGGAATATAATTTCCGTGGTATTCGTTTGAATGACCACCTGTTTTTAATCTTGTTGGGAATTGCCAAAATGTATCAGTTTTAACTTCTGGATAATTTTTCCATTCTTTCAAGTTGATATCATTGTAAGCAACTGTTTTAATCGGATTGGTTGTAACTACATTTAAGTTAGCACGTCCTTGTGCTTCTTTGACCTTTAGGTTTGTCTTTGCCATCTTATTACTTATCCTCTTCCCTCTTTGTGTCTTAATAATATAATTTTGATTGAGAAATGTAATCAAATAAAAAGAGGATATTGAAAAATTTTTCTACATAAAATAGAGGATGTTGGAAGGTTATTCACGATGTCATGCTGAACTTGCGGTTTTTCGACTCTGCCGAGCAAAACAATTGATAATTGTTTTGTGAGAGGTTGTGTAGTCGAACGAAGTGAGCGAACCCGTAAGGTGGCGGTCGGACGTTACTCCGTCGCCACCCCGAATAAACCAAGACAGTTTCAGCATCGCATGGTCACTTTGGAAGAACATTGCGACTCTGAAATAAATTCAGAGTGACATAAAATTATATGTCCAATCCTAATGTCATGCTGAAGCGCTAGGTTTTTAGAAAAGAAGTTTAACGTTGTTATTCAGCATCTTACAAATCTTCCTATCGCGCATTAGGGTTGGTAAGATCCCGAATAACTACCTTTTATTTGTTTTCTAATTATTTGGAGTTCCGGAATGACGGAAGGTTAAATTTTCCTTCTACACATTTATGAGACCCTGAACTAAATTCAGGGTGACATAATGATTTGTTTGTTTTTTTGATTATAAATGACTTATCGTCTTATAGGCTTAAAGCCCTATAGTCTATTCAATACCCACTTATGCAACTTTTGGTTCTTTGTCGATTTCTTTTTTAACTTCTGTTAATTCTGCTGTTGCTTCACGGGTCAAAGCGTCCATATCATAGCCGTTTTCGTCAACTTCTTCTTTAAATCCAAAACCGTATTGGAAGGCTGACGGAATTTGTGAAACTAATTGCTCATATTCGCCAATTACAGAGTTTACGCAGTGTACAACCCCTGGGTTGATAACTACAACTTCGCCTTGTTTTACTAATTTTACTGTTGGCTTACCGTCTTTTAAGATATTTAACGCTGCACAACCGCTTGTAACTAAGTAAACTTCTGATTGAGCTTTATCATCTCTTGCAGGGTGTTTATGTAATTTTTCAGAACTGTGTAATTTACGCATATCAACAGGTGTTTCAATATCTGATTGAACCATTGATGTACCTAGACTCATCGCTTTGCCGTCTTTTGTCGACATTGCAGTTGAGTTTGTAACCCAACAACTTGGCTCTAGCGACCAATTGTTTAATTTTTTATCAAAAGAGTACATTGCAACATCATCTGACAATAATTTTAAACCTGTTAAGTCATAACCTGTTTTATTATCTTGTTTCCATGCTGAAACAACTGTGTTAACTTCATCATCAGAGAATTTGTTTCTGTCTAAACGACCTCTTAGTTCGTCTTCATTTTTAAAATCTCTTGTCCAGAACACTTTTTCATCATGTGGAATATTTGATTTGTGTAAAACTTTTTCATCTTTTAATTTTTGAATAACTTCATCACTCATCTCATGACGAGTACCTTTTTTACTAATTTTGCTTTCCATTCTTGCATTGCGAACGCTTGTGTATAATGGCATTAAAGAATCAACTTCTTCTTTTGAGAAGCCATTTTTTTCAAGTTCTTTTGCTTGATATCTGGAACGTAGTAATGTTTAAATTTTACGTAATCGTTGTCTTTTACATCAACAATTTCTTTTTCAATTAATTTGTTTACAACTTTTTCGTCGAATTTGTTTTTGTTAATTTCGCCATTGTAAAGACGAGCATTAACCCACATTAATTCAGCGTATTTATTTTTAATCATTTGATCATCCGATTGGTTTGAATAGTTTGAATACCAATCAAAGTTTTTGTCTGAAGCCATTAACATAGGATATCCCTTTGTAACTTCAAACTTGGCATTTGAGCCTTTACTAATTACAAACGCAGTGTTTTCTTTAATTTCAGTTGTTTTGCCATCTATTGTAACTTTACCTGTAGCTTTTTTCGGGAAAACAACATGAGTATCTCTATCAAATTTTTCAGTGTTTTCTAGGTATTTTTTAGCGTTATTGCCGTAAATTAATTCTGTATTTGTACGCTCTTCGATAATAAAACCGCCATTTTTAGTAGGTTTCAACTCAGTTTCATGCCCGTCCGGACTTAAAACCGTAGCCTTAGTAATGCTAGGAGCATTGCCTGTAAAGTTGATTAAGTGTCTACCGTACGCTAAATTTGGCAATGTAGCAAAATGAGAAGCAACTTTTGGTGTTTCCGCTTGCTTCCTTTGGGGTAAATGTATATTACTAATGGTCTCTAATTTAGTGTTTTTAATTATTGGGGTAACGTTCAATTTATTTATACCTATATATTACACCTTACTTTATTAATTGTCAATTATACACTTTTTATTTATTTACATTTTGTTACACAAATAGTCTATAACTGCCACGATACATAAAAGAGAACTGAATAATTAAAATTGCCTTTTTCTCGATTTACCACTTTACAATTGTTACATTCATAATAAAAATCATGATTATTTCTCTTTGTTTTTAAGCTATAATTTAGGTATGGCAAGAATTAAACAACTATCAAAAAATCTTATAAATCAAATTGCGGCGGGCGAAGTTATTGAACGTCCAATGTCTGTTGTAAAAGAACTTGTTGAAAACTCTGTTGATGCCGGCGCTACAAAAATCAGCGTTGAAATTAACAACGATTGCCGAGATATTCGTGTTGCAGACAACGGTTCAGGGATTCACCCTGACGATATCATGCTTGCGTTTTCAAAGCATGCCACAAGCAAAATTGAAAACTCTGATGATTTATATGCCATAAAAACACTTGGTTTCAGGGGTGAAGCCTTAGCTAGTATCATTTCTATTGCAAAAGTTACTTGCATTACTCGAACAAAAGATTTTGATAATGGTTTCAAGGTTGAATGTGCAGATTCTGAGGTTAAAAAATCTCAAACAGGTTGTGCCGTTGGTACAATTATGAATGTAAAAGACTTATTCTACAACATTCCTGCGCGTTTGAAATTTTTGAAAAACCCTCGAACAGAATTTTCATACATTCAAGAATTAATTCAGTCACTAGCCCTTATTAATACACACGTTGCGTTTGAGCTTAAAAACAATGACAAAACAATATTAAAAACAAACGGTTTAGGCAATCTTTTAAACACAATCAAGGATTTATATTCAAAAGATACAGCAAGTCATTTAAAAGAAGTTTTCAAGACTGATGAGCTTTCAGGACTTAAAATTTCTGGATATGTTTCAACTCCAGATTACACACGTTCTAGCAAAAAATACAATATTTTTATCAACTCTAGAACCGTAAAATGTCCGATTTTTCAAAAAGCAATTGATACAGCTTACAAAAACCTTATTGCAAAAGGAAAATATCCGTTTGTAGTGCTAAATTTAGAACTTCCACCAACTGACGTTGATGTAAATGTTCACCCTACAAAAAAAGAAGTTCGATACAAAAACACAAACCAAATTTTCAGTTTTATTTACGCTGGTGTTGATATGGCGCTATCAAATTACGTTGAAAGACAAGCAACAGAAAGCCTTAACGTTATTGATTTTACACCAACACAAGCCGAACAAAAAACGTCAGAAGATGTTTATGTAAGCGATTTGCCACTTAAAAAGCCTGTGCAAGATGTATTTTTGAAACCTGTTAGAGATATTCCAACAAAACCGTCTTACACACCGCAAACAAGCGAAAGAACTTATCAAGAGCCACAACAAACTAAACAACAATCGTTTATCAATCATGCAGAAATTCAAGAGGTTGAACCTGAAGAAAACATTATTGGTCAATATGCTAAAACCTACATTCTTATTGAAAAAGAGGACGGATTAGAAATTGTTGACCAACACATCGCGGACGAAAGATATATTTACGAAAAACTGAAAGCGCAAAAAGAAATTGCATCTCAAATTTTATTCATTTCTGATGTTATTGAAGTTACACCAACAGAGGCTCAACTAATCAGAAACAACAAGGACAAATTTGAACATTTCGGGTTTGAAATTGAAGTTTTAAACGACAAAGAAGTAACCTTCAAAAAAGTTCCGCAATTACTTTCTCGCGTAAATACAAAAGAAATTTTGTCAGATATTTTAGAAAACTTAGACGGCGATATTGCTGGTTTAGAAGAGCATATCTTGATTACAACCTCTTGTAAAGCTGCTGTAAAAGCTCATCAAGAATTGTCATTATTCCAAATGCAAGAATTAATTAAAAAATGGCGAAAATGTGAAAAACCTTACACTTGCCCACATGGTCGCCCAATCTCAAAACTAATTCCACACAAGCAAATCGCAGGATTTTTTGAACGAAATAAGTAATCAGACTGCGTAGGCTGTAGCGTAGCGGAACACCGCAAGCGCCTTATTTTTGATTCTTATAGGCTGATATTGATTAAGAGACCCTGAAATAAATTCAGGGTGACATAGAGTTTATGCTAAATTCTAATGTCATTCTGAACTTGTTTCAGAATCTTACTATTTTGTTATTGTTAACATGTTGTAACATGAATATAATACTCATGGCAATAAATTTCTCCAAAAATACTTTATATAAATACGAGAGATTATTTTGGAGAGTTAAATTTAATGACACCAATAAATGGTATAAATCCATATATGTTAACAGCATTAAATGCAGGCAATCCATTTGGCAGTGCAGAATTTTCATCTTGCATGGCTTCAATTTTTAATAGTCTTTCATCATTAAACTCAATCAATTTAAACTCATTCTCTCCAATGGCATTCAACATGCCGAACTTTTCAAATTTCAGCTTTGGCAACTTAACAATGCCATCATTTGATTTCAGCAATTATTTCTCATCAAGTTCTGCTTCAACAACAAGCGGAAACGGATCATCTCGTCCAAGAGTGAAATTAACAAAATCCTTCTTGGAAAAAACAAAACAAGTAGCTCAACGTATCGGTTGCAACTATAAAGATTTGTTAGCAGTAATGAACTCAGAATCAGGTTTAAACTCAAGAGCACAAAACAAAAAAGGTGGCGCATCTGGTTTAATCCAATTTATGCCAGCAACAGCAAGAGCATTAGGCACAACAACAGATGCGTTACGTGAAATGACTCCAGAACAACAGTTAGATTATGTAGAAAAATTCTATTTAATGAACAGAAGAACATACGTAAAGAGCAACAGAAAATTATCTGCTGGAGATTTATACACATTAACATTCTTACCAGCATACGTAAACAAAGAAGTATTAACATCTCAAGGTCATAAATTCTACGATGCAAACAGAGGCTTAGACGTAAACGGTGACGGTCAGATTACAAAAACAGACTTAGCACAAAGAGTTGCAAGAAAACAAGTAGATGAGTCAATCTTTGCGTAAGACTTTAAGACTATAAGACTATAAGGCTATAAGACGATAAGTCATTTATAATAGAAATGACAATTTATATAATGTCATCCCGCACTTGTTGCGGGATCTTTAACATATATACAGATTAAATACATAAACGCCAATGTTAACAAAAGTTAACATTGGCGTTTTAAAAAAGGCAATAAATTTTAGAAAAAATACTTTATATAAGTACGAGAGATAATTAAGATTATTCAATATACTTC
>CALAFU010000037.1 GCA_937891325.1 uncultured Candidatus Melainabacteria bacterium
GACCGTGTCTTCTATCTCTCCTGTTGCTTCTGCCGCCATTATGGCATCACTAACGTCTTGAGTTGCTTCCAATACAGCCTTTAGTGCTTCCAACTCTGCTGGAAATAAGCTAATTTTAGCCATGTCTGTAACGTTCAAGTGCTACTCCTTTTGTTAGTATATTATATATATACCCTAAGCATGTGACCTTGAAACCTTTAATTAAGAAACATGTCATTGTTGTAATAAAACTTTT
Organism: uncultured Candidatus Melainabacteria bacterium; assembly: GCA_937891325.1. Taxonomy (GTDB): domain Bacteria; phylum Cyanobacteriota; class Vampirovibrionia; order Gastranaerophilales; family Gastranaerophilaceae; genus UBA6984. The sequence continues at coordinate 236 of CALAFU010000037.1, forward strand.
TATTGTCTTTTTGACGGTTAATTTTGACTATTTGATTTCAAAATCAACGCTTTCATTGCTTTCTTTTTTTAGACCTGTCAAAAGTTCATAAACATAAGATGTTGCAAGTCCTGCAAAAGCATTCATTAATGCGCTTAATAAGGCAACAAAGAAAACTAATAATAACAATACAATGAAACTTCCAAAACTGTTAAAGAAGTATTTAAAGAAGAAGTGAGATTGTAATGCGCCTAACGGAATAAATCCTAAAATTAAGTTGATTGGTGTGTAAACAACAGATGCTGCAACAAATGAAACAAAACCAATTACACCGCCTAAAATAGCGCCTTCTCTCATATCAAAAATACCGATTAGGTTTTCGCGTTTCATATAAACTAATACAACAGGAGCTAAGCAAATTACTAAAATTGTAATTGAAAAAATATTTATAAATGGGATTAGTGATAAAAATCCTAAAGCTCCGCCTGCAATAGCTGCTAAAATAGCAATTTGTTTTAATAATAATTCGTTAATCATAATATTTTCCTTTATTTTGTAATCAAGTCTCTGCAATTTCTAGTGTGACAAATAGCAATTGCGATTGAGTCTATTGTATCATCTAATTTTGGTAAGTCATCACGCCCAAGGGCGATTTTTACCATTTGTTCAACTTCCTTTTTGCTAGCTCTACCAAATCCTGTAAGCACTTGCTTAACTTCCATTGGTGTGTATTCGTAGGTTTTTACCCCGAATTTTTCAAGAGCCATAAGGATTACGCCACGAGCTTCTGCAACAGGCATAATCGTTGTTTGGTTTTTGAAGTAAAAAAGTTTTTCCATTGATGCAATGTCTGGTGAATATTTTTCGATTATTTGAGAAATATCTTGAAAAATTTCATATAATCTAGATGCATCAGATTTGCCTTTTTCTGTCTGTATTGAGCCTGATGCAAGCAAATTCAAGTTTGTACCGTCAAAATCAACGATACTATAACCGACAATTGCCATACCTGGATCAATACCTAGAATCTTCATATAATCATTATAACAGTGTTTTTTATAATGGCAATGATTTAACAAAAATAAAGAGAGAAAGTTATGTTAACTTTTGTAAAGTGTCAAAATGACACTAATAACAATAAATGAGGGAAACCGCATAAAGTTTATAAAACAAAAAGGTTGACTTTATAATCTTTATATGCAATAATTAAATTGTGCTTTAAAAGTGTAGATTAAACACTAAATGCATTACATTTACCCTAAAAACAAATATAAACTCCTAAATAATAAACACTAAAAAGAGACCATTAGGATGCAGAAAACACACACTCAGTAAATGAGTGTTTTTTTTTGCTATAAAATTTTATCGAATGGGGTGAGTAATTCCATAGCCAAATAGTGCAAAGTCATATTTTGCTGGGTCGTTAGTATCAAATTTTTTCAAGTTGTTTGTAAGTTCTAAAACTGCCTTATAATCGTTTGAGTTACGTGTCAAAAGTCCCATTTCTCGAGACATTCTAGCAACGTGTGTATCAAAAGGGATTACAAGTTTTGAGGTTGGAATAAAATCCCACACAGCTAAATCTACCGGCGGTTTTCTTATCATCCAACGCAAAAACATATTTAATCGCTTTAAAGTTCCTCCCTTTTTAGGGTTAGGAACAAGGTGATAATACCCTTGAGTTAGATCACAATCATTATAAAAATAGTTGCAAACTGCTTGTAGCATGGGTATTGTATCGCCGTCATAATTGCTTTCAAATAACCATTTTAAAGATTTTTTGTTTTTATATAAGTTGCTTAGTTTTTTGAAAAAGTTTGCAAAATCAGGCTCTTTTGTAAATCTATAATTGTAATCGCCAAGCATTTTAGGCTCAAAGTTCACTACAAAGTCGTAAGGTTTGTAATCAATAAGTTTTAAAAGCTCATCAATTTTTCTCAAGATAACTTTTCTATTTCCATAAGCGATGCAAGATGCTAAAAATCCTGCAATTGTGATATCTTCCTCGTTTGTAAATTTGTGAGGAAATTGAATAGGGTCATCTTTAATAAAACTAGAGGTTTCGTACTGTTCGACAAGAGCGTCTAATTCTTCTTTTGTAATCATCTTAGCCTTTCAAAGAAACTGTTTAAAATATTATCACAATATTGCTCATAAATTCCACCGTAAACCTTCATTTTTGATTTATGTAGTGTTCTTAAATCAATAGCAGAACCTAATGCGCCGTATTGTTTGTCATAAGAGCCAAAATATAAGTTTTTAATGCGTGATTGAATTATTGCAGAGGCACACATTGGGCAAGGTTCAAGAGTTACGTACATATCGCAATCATCAAGTCTCCAACGTCGTAAACCCTCTTGAGCCATTTTTAAGGCTAGAATTTCTGCATGGGCTGTTGCATCGTGTAATTCTTCTTTTTTATTATGAGCAAAAGCAATTATTTCGCCATTTTTAACAATGACAGCACCAACGGGAATTTCATTTTTTGTTTGTAGTGCAACTTCAATTGCATCTTGCATAAATTTCATAACTTGCCTTATTATTTTTGATTGTTGAATAGAGGAAGTGTTACATCAACTTTGAAACCAACTTCATCTGTTGAAGAAATTTTAATTGTACCGTTCATCGCTTCAACAAGACCTTTAACGATAAATAGTCCTAAACCTGTACCACGAGTGCTTCTTGTCGTTTTGTCATCAATTCTGATAAATTTGCCAAATAATGTTTCAAGTTTTTCTTGTGGAATTTTGTCACATTGGTTAGAAACTGTTATTGTGGCTTCTTTTTCGTCATAAGAACCTGAAATTATAATCGGAGTGTCCTCTTTTGAGTATTTAACTGCGTTTTCAACCAAGTTTACAATAGCTTGTTCGGCTCTGTCTTTGTCAGCTATTACAAGAGGAAAATCTTCTGGCACTTCGTCTCTGATTTCTCGTTCTTGTGCATTTTTTACAAGAGTAATTGAAGATGAAACAGTGTCTGAAATCCAAACAGGTTCTAAAGAAACTCTGATTCTTGCGCGCTCAATATCAGGAATAACTAATAAATCTTCAATAAGTCGTTTAAGTCGTTCTGATTGACGTTTGATTGTCCTTAACGATTTTACTCGAGTTTCTTCATCAATAGTAATATCAGTTCTTAAAAGTCTTGATGTGTAACCTTGAATACTTGTTAGCGGAGTTCTTAACTCGTGGCTTACTGTATCAATTAAGTTTGAACGGAATTCATTAAGTTGTTCTAATTTAACGTTTTGCTCTTTTAATTGTAAATAAGATTTATGAATTTCCGATGCCATTTTATTGAATTCTGATGTTAAGAACACAATTTCGTAAGGGGTGAAAATACTCTTTAGTAGACGAATACGTCTTTCATAACTACCTTTTGACATCGCCATAATCCCTTTAAATAATTGGCGAATGTTGATGTACATAAAATAAATATATAAGGCAACTACTATGAAAATGCTTAGTGCAGAGGCAAATACAGCCATTAAAAGTTTAATTCTACTATCGTTGATTGTGTTTCGTGTAATTTTTTCAGTTGTGTTTACCAAAATCATTACATCAGGCTTTGTTTTATGAATATATGCTAATGGTTGGTCTTTTAAGTCACCATAAATTACAACGTTGTTGTCGGTTATTTTTTCTGGTATTAAATCAACTGATTGTTTGTAAATTTCCTCACTGAATTTATGTGAAGCGATTAATTTGCCTGTTGAATCAAGAACATAAATTTGTCTTGCGTTATCTTCTAATGATTTAAAAAGGTGCTTGTTAAGATCTTCATTTCTGAAGGTTGCAACCAAATATTGATTATCTTTTGTTGGTACTGTGATTGTAAATTTGTTATTGGCTTTATTTTCAACATCAAGTCTTTCGGCATCTTCTTCTTTTGATACAAGTTGTAAGTTGTCATAACTTGCAAAAGTATTTTGAATAGTTTTTATATAGTCTTTTTTAGACTCTTGAGATGGAAAATAATTTAGTGCAATACTAATTTGTTCAAGTTCATTTGTTGCGGTTCGAGCAAAAATATCAACCTCGTTTGAAACAACATTTGCAACAAGTTCTGCAGATTCTGTAAGTTGTCTTCTCATTGCGTGTTTGTTGATGTTGTTGATAACAATACCACTAACAATCATCGGAATTAATACAGCAATAAAAAGTACAATCAAAATTTGTTCTGCAATTTTCAATCGTTTTGGTTGTATTAATTTTCTAATTTTATTTAATTTTCGTAGTGCGTTCTTATTCATTATTCTTCTGCAAATGGAGTTAATTTGTAACCCACGTTTGTAACTGTGTGCAAGTATTTTGGTGCTTTTACGTTTTCTTCAATTTTGTTTCTAAGTCCACCAACGTGAACTCTCAACATTCTAACGTCTTCATTGCTATCATAGCCCCAAACCTCATCTAGCAAGGTTGCTAGAGTTACAGCGTTGTTAAAGTGTTGCATTAAACTGTATAAAATTTCAAATTCTGTTGGTGTTAATTTTACACGTTTGTTTAGGATTGTACATTCCAAAGTGTCAGGGAATATTTGAATATCACCGACATTTAAAACTTCGTTAGATAGAGGATTTTCTTCCACAACTTGATTTCTGCGTAATAGAACTCTTATTCTTAGTAAAACTTCTTGAATATCAAAAGGTTTTACTAAATAATCATCTGCACCGTTGTCAAAACCGTCAGTTTTATCCTCGATTGTACCTTTTGCGGTAAGCATAAGGATAGGGATTGCAAGTTTTGCTTGACGAATATTTTTGCATACATCAAAACCGTTCATTTTAGGCATCATTACGTCTAAAAGAATAAGGTCGTAAGAATTGTTTAAAGCCTTGTTTAAGCCTTCTAAACCGTCTTTTGCGGTGTCAACAATATAACCACTTTGTGCGATATCAAATTCTAGAAGTTCTCTAATTTCTTCGTCATCATCAACAATAAGAATTCTTTTTTTATTGTAATTGTCCATACATATCCTCTAATTTATACAAAAATTATATAAAAAAATATCTCAGCTTTCAAGTTACCGCGTGAATTGTGAGAATTTGTAACAAGAATTTATTATTTTGTTGTGTTATAACCCAAGTGTCGTACTTGAAACAAACTCAATTTTTGTGTAAAATGGTGGAAAATTATGGGGATATTATTATGAAAAAATATATTGTATTGTTATGTGTTATTTTGTTTGGTTCTATCGCATTTGCAAGCGATTATAATGTTTACAAACTAGATAACGGACAAACTGTCATTGTAAAACAAGTTACATCTAACCCAATTGTTATTATTGATACTTGGATTAAAACAGGTTCTATCAATGAAAATGACGAAAATACCGGTGTTTCTCACTTTTTAGAACATTTATTCTTTAAAGGAACTGAAACTCACCCAACAGGAGACTTTGACAGAATTCTTGAAGCAAAAGGTGCGGTTACAAACGCTGCCACAAGTAAAGATTTTACTCACTATTATATAAAACTTCAGTCAAAAGATTTTGATTTGGCTTTGGCTTTGCACGCAGATATGCTTTTGAATCCTCAAATTCCTAGCAAAGAAATGGAAAAGGAAAGAAAAGTTGTACTAGAAGAAATTGCTAAAGATAAAAATTCTCCGTCTGACATCGTTTATGACAATTTGAATGAACTTATGTTTAAGGTTCACCCATACAAACGTCAAGTAATTGGCACATCAAAAGTTATTGAAACAATTACTCGTGATGAAATTCTAAAATATTACAAAACTCATTACGCACCTGAAAATATGATTACGGTTATTGTAGGTGATGTAAACCCAGACGAAGCTGCTCAAAAGGTTAAAGAGGCGTTTACTTGTGAAGCTAGAAAAGTAGATAAAATTCACTACAAAAAAGAACCATCAATCTTATCACAACGTGTAAAAGAGGAAACTTTTGACAGTAACTCTGCTTATATGATGATTGGTTACAGAGGAACAAATGCAACCGCAAAAGATATGTATGCTCTTGATATTCTATCAACAATTTTAGGTGAAGGTAGAACTTCAAGATTTTACAAAAATATTAAAGAGCAC
>CALAFU010000038.1 GCA_937891325.1 uncultured Candidatus Melainabacteria bacterium
AAAAAGGAGATAAAAAATGACAACTAAAGAATTTTTTACTAATTCAGAAGAATTAAAAAAACTTATGTCAGCAGCTCGTGCAACAATTACAGCTCCATTTTTCGGTAACAATGTAGAAAAAATCGAAAATGTAACTGAAGCATACGAATTGGCACAAGAAAGCTGTGGTACTATTGAATTAACAGGTATGCCTGTTTATGAACCTGAAAAAATCGGTTTACCAGCAGGTGCTAACCAATTATTATTCAACGATGGTACAGTTGTTGGACGTTGTGCAGCAGCTAGAAAAATCGTTGGCGAACCAAACTGCGACTTAAAAGTATTACTTCCTGTAATCCGTGAAGCTGTTTATGGTACTCGTGATAGATTAATGTACAACTGCGAAACTGTTGTAGGTCTTGATAAAGACTTTATGATTAAAGCTCACTTATTGATTCCAGAAGGTTTCGAAAACATTATGTACTCTTGGATGTTGAACTTCCAATACTTCAACGAAGAATACAAAAAAATGTATGCTGATTCTAGAGAAATTCCAGAAGGCGATATCTACGTATTCTCAGATCCTGATTGGTCTCACCCAGATTTCCCATACGGTTTAACTTTCTTTGACCCAGAACACAACTGTGCTGCTATCTTAGGTATGAGATACTTCGGTGAACACAAAAAAGGTACATTAACATTAGCTTGGGGTTCAGCTGCTCGTAACGGTTACGCTTCTTGCCACGGTGGTATGAAACGTTACAACTTAGACGGCGGTAAATCATTCCAAGTAGCTGTATTCGGTCTATCAGGTTCAGGTAAATCAACAATTACACACGCTAAACACGATGGCAAATACGATATTACAGTATTACACGATGACGCATTCATCATTAATACAAAAGACAAATACACAATCGCTTTAGAACCAGCTTACTTCGATAAGACAGCTGATTACCCTATCGGTTGTGAAGATAATAAGTACATCTTAACTCAACAAAACGCCGGTGCCATTATGAAGGAAGATGGTCTTGTATACTCAGTTACAGAAGATATCAGAAACGGTAACGGGCGTGCTGTAAAATCTAAATTGTGGTCTCCAAACAGAGTTGATAGAATTGACCAACCAATCAATGCTATTTTCTGGTTGATGAAAGACCCTACAATTCCACCTGTAGTCAAATTATCAGGCGCTTCATTAGGTGCAGCAATGGGTGCAACTCTTGCTACAAAACGTACATCAGCTGAAAGACTTGCTGCTGGCGTTGATCCAAATGCATTAGTTGTTGAACCATACGCTAACCCATTCAGAGTTTACCCTCTATCAATGGATTACGACAGATTTAAACACTTAATCGAAGACGGTGTTGATTGCTACATCTTGAATACAGGTGAATTCATGGGCAACAAAGTTAAGAAAGAACACACTTTGGGCATCATTGAAGCAATCGTTGAAGGTTCTGCTAAATTCCATAAATGGGGTAACTTAGATGATATCCAAATTATGGATGTAGAAGGCTTTGACGCTTCTTTCGACAACAAAGAATTCGCTGAACAATTCAAAGCTCGTATGCAAGACAGAATTGCATTCGTAAAATCAAGAGAAACAGAAAAGAATGGTATTGATAAATTACCTGCTGACGCTCTTGAAGCTCTTGAAAAGGTTGTTAAACAAGCATAGTAGTTTGTATAACAAATAATTTTTATGGCGAGTTTCGTTAAAACGAAACTCGCCATATTTTTTTACCCAACTAGATAATGAAAAAATAACTTATTGCAAATAAAATGTCGAAGGTTAAAACATAATAAAGGAGTGAAAATGAAATCAGTAGCGACATTAGAATTGCAATATGCACATAGATTTTACGATTTTAAGGGGGAGGCTCAATATCTTCATGGGCACAGTGGTATTTTAACAATTGAAGTGGAAGATACCATAAATAAAGGTGTTAATATGGTTTTTCCTTGTAATGAAATCAAGAAAACAGCTTGGGAACTTCTTCAAAACTTTGACCACGCTTTAATATTAAGAGAAGACGACCCTTTATTGCCTGTTGTGCTTGAAGTTTACGAAAAGCAAGGCATTAAAAACGGCGTGCCTACAAATCAAATGAAAGGACCGGCGTTCAAAACAGAGTTGGCTACTGCCTATCCCGATTGCCGTTTGGTTGTAACAAAGGAAACAATGACCACAGAGGGAATGATAGATATTGTTTATGATTTGTTGAAGGATAAGTTAAATATTTCAAAAATTACATTCGTAAGTGGCGTAAATACTGCAACAGAGGAATATCAAGTACGTAAAAATTTAATTGAAAGGTGCCCTTTATGCGGTATTTCATTAGCTAAAAACGGAGTTTGTCCTAAATGTGGGTATAAAAAGCAATAAAATATAAAAAAGGTAAGTACAAAAAATAAGTTCTTACCTTTTTTTTATTGAAAGTGTAAAATCCTTGCCCAGCCTGTCACTTCCCGATTTTTTAGAGTAAAACCATTAGTTTTACAAGTTTTGAGGTGGTCATGTCCGTAAAAATACGTACGTGAAAATACGTACGTGAAAATACGTACGTTTTAAAACAGACAAAATTTATAGTTAAATTTGTTATAATTTTTTTGTTATTTTGAAAAATATTTTGTTTTTAAAATTTCACTTTATAATTTTTAATAATGACTGAAAATGTCGAGTCACCATGTTAAACTAAATTTATTATGAGTACTCCTTACGTACCTTTACACTTACACACCGAATATTCATTATTAGATGGCGCCATTCGTATCAACGATTTGTGCAAATTTAGTGTGGAGAACGGTTTTCCAGCAGTTGCAATTACCGACCACGGTGTAATGTACGGTGATATGGAGCTTTATGAAACCGCAATTATGAAATACAGCGGTGACAACGGTGGTCCAAAGTTGAAACCTCTTTTAGGTTGCGAATTTTACGTTCACAGTGGCGACATAAAAGAGCGCGACAGAATGAACAACCCTTGTTACCACTTGGTTTTAATCGCTAAAAACAACGTAGGTTATCAAAACATCATTCGTTTAACCTCTGTTGCTTGGTGTGACGGTTTCTATATGCACCCTCGTATAAATTGGGAACTTTTAAAAGAACATCACGAAGGTTTAATCTGTCTTTCAGCTTGTTTAGGTGGCGAAGTTTTACAAAACCTTTTACACAAAGAGCCTGAAAAAGCACGCGAGGTTGCAAAACGCTACAAAGATTTATTCGGTGAAGATTATTATATTGAACTTCAAGACCACGGTTTAGAAGACCAAAAGCGTACTAACCCTGAACTAATTGCCATTGCCAAAGAACTTGGTATTGAAATGGTTATCACAAACGACTCTCACTACCTTAAAAAAGAAGATGCGGACATGCACGATACTTTATTGTGTATGAACACAAACTCTGACAAGGACGACCCTAACCGTTTCCACTTTGAAGGTAACGAGTTCTACGTTAAAACTCCTGAGCAATTGAGAGAATCATTCAGTTGGTTAGATGAAGAAACCTTCAACAAATGTATTGCAAATACCGTAAAAATTGCGGAAGGTTGTAACATCAAAATTAGCAAGTTTGATGAACTTCCTGCTTATGATGTTCCAGCAAATCATACAACTGAAAGTTACTTTGAATATTTAGTAATTGAAGGTCTAAAAAAGCGTTACGGCGGAATTTCTAAAGAATTAAAAGAGCGTGTAGATTACGAAATGAAGGTAATTGAAGATATGGGCTTTACGGCTTATTTCTTGATTACTTGGGACTTTATCCACTACGCAAAAACACATGGAATTCCTGTTGGCCCTGGTCGTGGTTCTGCTGCTGGTTCAGTAGTTGCCTATGCCTTAGAAATTACGGACTTAGACCCAATTGAACATAAACTCTTGTTTGAAAGATTCTTGAACCCAGAACGTTTCACCATGCCCGATATTGATATCGACTTTTGTATCGAACGTCGTGGCGAGGTTATCGATTACGTAACCAAAAAATACGGTGAGGACAGAGTTTGTCAAATTATCACCTTTGGTACATACGCTGCAAAAGCGGCGGTTAAAGGTGTTGCACGTATTTTGAAAATTCCGTTTGCAGACAGTAACAGAATTGCAAGTTTGATTCCGTCTGAACCAAAAACTCACATTGACGATGCTTTACAAGAAGGTATGGAGCTTCGTGTAATGTACGATAACGACGAGCAAATCGTTATTGACCCAATCGAAGGCAAAACAGTAGGTGTAAAAAAATGGATTGATTTAGCGCGCGGTATTGAAGGTATCAAGAATAATACAGGTACTCACGCTGCGGGTGTAATCATTGCGCCTAAACCGTTAGACCAAATTCTTCCTGTAAGACCTTCAAAAGACGGTATTGTTCAAACAGGTTATCCGCCTCATGCGGTAACAGAGTTCTTAAGCCTTTTAAAAATGGACTTTTTGGGCTTACGAAACTTGACAACTATTTATAAAACTTTGGCTGCAATCAAAAAGCGTCAAGGAATTGATGTGGATATCAACCACATTCCGCTAGATGACAAGCCTACATATCAAATGCTTATGGCTGGTGATACTGACGGTGTGTTCCAGCTTGAATCTGCCGGTATGAAGAACCTTGTTAAACGTCTAAGACCCGACGTATTTGAAGATTTAGGCGCTTTAGTAGCCCTATTCCGTCCAGGTCCATTGGATTCCGGCATGGTTGACAAGTTTGTAGACAGAAAACACGGACGTGTGCCAATTACGTTCCCACACCCATCGTTAGAGCCTGTATTAAAGGACACTTACGGTACAATCGTATATCAAGAACAAATCATGCAGGTATTCCAAATCCTTGCGGATTACTCACTAGGTCAAGCCGACATGGTTCGTCGTATGATGGGTAAAAAGAAAATCGATGAAATGCAAAAGCAAAAAGGTAAATTCATCGAGGGTGCTGCTCGTCACGGTATGGCTGCAAAAGATGCAACTGCTTTGTTTGAAGATATTGAAAAGTTCGCATCTTACTGCTTCAACCGAAGCCACTCTGCTGCTTATGCCTTTGTAGCTTATCAAACAGCTTATTTGAAATGTCATTATCCTGTTGAGTATATGTCTTGCTTGCTTTCAAGCGTTTCAAACGACCAAGAAAAAACTCAATTATACATTGAAGAATGTAATAAAAAAGGTATTCAAGTTCTACCACCTGACATTAACAAGTCATACGCTGAATTTGCGCCCGACGGTGATGACATTCGTTTTGGTTTAGCTTCAATCAAGCAAGTGGGTGAGGTTGTTGTTGAAATGATTATCAAGGAACGTGAAGAAAACGGAGAATTCACATCAATCTACGATTTCTGCAAACGTATTGACCCTAAAGCCACTAACAAGCGTGTTTTAGAAGGTTTAATTAAGTCCGGTGCGTTCTCTAATCTTGAAAAATCAAGAAAACAATTAATGGAAAATCTTGAATACATTGTAAATACTGCAAACAAAGAGGCTAAAGCGAAGGAATTAGGGCAAACAAGTTTGTTTGCAGGTTTAGAAGATAACGAAGACTTTGCAGGGACTAAATTCCACCTTGCTGGCTCTGATGAAGAATATTCAAACAAAGAGCTTCAAGGGTTTGAAAAGGAATTTTTAGGGTTCTACGTATCTTCTCACCCATTGTCTTCAATTATGGACAAAATGCAATTCTTGATGTCTCACAAGATTACAGAGGTTAAAGAATTACCGCCTGACAAAGTTGTAACACTTTGCGGGCTTGTTACGAGTGCGAGAAAAATTCCATACAAAAAAGACCCTTCAAAATTCTTGAAAACAATTACAATGGAAGATTTGACAGGCAAAATTGAGGCTATTTGTTTCCACCAAAAAATTGGTGACTTTGACAGCTTTATGGAGCCTGAAATGAGAATTATAATCACAGGCAAAGTTAGTTACAGAGAAGGTTCTGACGAGCCAAACATCATCATTGACGACGTAAAACCTGTTGATAACGCTAATATATTTATGATTTCTTTAAAAGAAGAAATTCCTTACGAAGAACTTGTTGCACTAAAAGACGGTTTAGCAAAACATTCAGGCGGAGACCCTGTTGTAATCAAGGTTATTGAAGACGGTGTAGAAACAAAAATTGCATCCTCTCCAACCTTCTGGGTTACATCATCAAACGATTTAGCACATTCTGTTAAGTCTGTAATCAACCGCGACATTGATGTTGAGATTAAGTCGATTGAAGAAAAGTTGTAAAAGAGGCTTTAAGGCGATAAGACTATAAGACGATAAGTCATTTATAATTGAAATG
>CALAFU010000039.1 GCA_937891325.1 uncultured Candidatus Melainabacteria bacterium
GTTTGCTATAATCGTAATATGGCAAGCCGTTTAGGTTAGTGCTTGCTCAGTAGAAGTAGTTAGGAATTATATTTATGTACAACAAGTTTTTGTTTTCGTTATTAGCGCTGATTTTTACAGCACAGCAATCTTTCGCGCTTAATATCGACCAAACGTTAGAAAAACATGTTGCACCAATCTCTGACAAGATAGCAAGTATAATTTTCTTCCCAATTCCTGTATGCGGTACAGATGTGCCGATTATCATTTTTTGGATTATTATTGCAGGTATCTTCTTTACAATTTACCTTAGAGGTATAGCAATTTGGGGCTTCAAACACGCAATTGATGTTTTGAAAAAGCCGGCTGATAAAGATAGCGAAGGTGACGGTGAAGTTTCATCTTTCCAAGCTCTTGCAACAGCTTTGTCAGGTACAATCGGTATGGGTTCAATTGCGGGTGCTGCAATCGCAATTTCATTAGGTGGACCAGGGGCTGCATTTTGGATTTTCGTTGGTGCAATCTTCGGTATGTCTTTAAAATTTGTAGAAGCATCTTTAGCAGTAAAATATAGACGTTTCAACTTGGACGGCTCAATTTCAGGTGGTCCAATGCACTATATGGCTCATGGCTTAACTCGTAAAAAAATGCGTTGGTTAGGTCAACCATTGTCTGTAATGTTTGCAATTCTTTGTATTTGCGGAGGTCTTACAGGCGGTAATATGATTCAAATTAACCAAACTGTTGAACAGGTTATTAATATTTCAGGCAGTTTAGGTTGGAATTTGACAGGTCAAAATTGGTTGATTGGTTTAATAGTAGCAATTGTAGTTGGCTTAATTATAGTTGGTGGTATTAAGAGTATCGCAAAAGTTACAGAAAAAATCGTACCATTTATGTGCGCTTTGTATATTATTTCAGGCTTAGTAGTAATTGTTGCAAACTTTACACACATTCCACACGCTTTGTTTGTAATCGTTAAACAGGCTTTCTTCCCTGAAGCAGTAGCAGGTGGTATTTTTGGTACAATTATTATGGGCTTGCGTCGTTCAGTTCAAACAAACGAAGCCGGTACAGGTTCAGCACCGATTGCTTATGCAACAGTAAAAACAAAAGAACCAATCTCACAAGGTTTTGTATCCTTGATTGAACCATTATTAACAGGTTTGTTATGTATGTTGACAGCATTTGTAATTGTTGTAACAGGTACTTACAAACCAGGTGGCGGAATTTCAGGTGTTCAATTGACCTCATCTGCATTTGAATCTGTAATTTCATTCTTCCCATATATTTTGGTTGTTGTAGTTGTATTGTTTGCTTTATCAACAATTATTTCTTGGGCATATTATGGACAAAAATCTTGGAACTTCTTGTTCGGTGAAGGTAAAAAACGCACCTTGACTTTCCAATTGATTTATTGCGCATTTATTATAATTGGTTCTGTAATGAGCGTAACTTCTGTAATCAATATTACTGATGCAATGATGATTTCAATGTCAGTACCAAATATTATTACAATGTATATTCTTGCTCCAGAAATCAAAAAAGACTTGTGTGAATATGCAAAACGTCACAAAATTGCTTGGGCATTTAATAAAAAATGGTATCAAAAGTGCGAAGATACAGAAGTGTAATTAATTTTTAAATAACAAAATAAAACTAAGGCGCGAGCGTACCGCTCGCGCCTTACTGTTAGCTTTCGATAAAACTTTTAACATTACGTCATACCGCATAAGTGTAACGCATTGCGGTATCTTTTCAATAGACTATAAGGAGTTAAGACTA
>CALAFU010000040.1 GCA_937891325.1 uncultured Candidatus Melainabacteria bacterium
ATATAACAAAATATAGAAAATTTGTATCTTTAGCTAATAAATTTCTGAAATTATTAATTCTATTTTCATATCTTGTAACTAATTTTTGCTTATCATCATACCCACAATCCTTATCATGATTATAAACTATGTTATATTTTGAATTTTTCCATAAATAAATGTCCTCATCAAAATACAAATCGTCAAAATAATCATTAAAGTCATTATTTAAAAGTTGTATAACAGATTCTATTGGATTTACAGCTAAATCAAAAGGTAGAGATAATTCACCTTCTTGCTTTGATGGTTTTACGCCAGATTCTGTTAATATTCTTCTAGGAAAACAGTTGTTTCCTAATGATACGATTTTATATTCTAGAGATGATTGATTGATTGATTGCATCTTAAACCTTTCTATCTAAACTTCAGATATATTCTTTAATGATAATTTTTTAATTTCGATGTTACTTGTGCGCAACATTTCTTTTATTTCTTCTTCATTTTTAATAATCCATCTTATTGAGTTCATAAAAACATCTATATTGTAATCATTTTTATCAAATAAAACGGTTTCATTAAATTTGAAATAATTGTACAAACCTTCAAATTTGCCCTGATAAACAAATGATAAAACAGGAATATTCTTGCTTAAACAAGCTATGGCAAGATGCATTCTTGAAGTGATAACCAAATCTAATTGACTTACAATTGTTTTTACATCTGCTTCACTTTTTAAATCAAATGCGTTAATGTAATCTATACCTAATTTTTGAAAATATTCTTGAATTGTTAAAATGTTTTGTAAATCTGAGCGTTTATTATCATAAACTCTGATATCATGCGGAAGAAGAACAAATGTTGTATTTTCTAGTTCTTTTAAACCATTACATAATTTATTTAAAAAGATATCATAATTATTTTCTTCAAGTGTTAAATGCAAACCAATAAGTTTTTGGTTTGAAGTTTTAAGCTCGTTTAATGTTTCTAATAAATTATCACAATAAAAAGAAATATCATAAAGGTTTTCATCAAACAAAAAGGCTATATCTGCAACTTGAGTTAAGTTTTTGCATCCTAGTTCACTTAATCTTTTGTATGAAAGATTATCCCTAACGTTTAAAGTCGTATATTTAGAAATTTTTCTTATTTTTTTTACGATTTTTGGATTTAAATCACTATTAAATGAAAAACCATTAATTATTGTTTTAAGGTTATGTTTATGTGCTATTTCTGTAAATTTAAAATAGTCTAAAGCTAATTTTTCACCCCAACCGCCATCTAATATATCAGCGCCTATAACTACTAACTCATCAAACTGTGGAATGATTTTTTTGAATAATGAAAATTTATATTTTGATTTTCTTGGCGAATATATTGGAATATTATAGCCATATTGCAAAAGAACATTGTCTTTGTTATATGAATTAGGCATAAATACTGCAATTTCGCAATTTGGATTTTTCTTATATATTTGATTTAATAATGCACAATTCATAGCTTGGTCTCCAAAAGACCCAAAAGTTGAATCAGACGGTATTATTAATATCCTTTTAACGTTATCTTCTTTTTTAGTGTTTTGTATTCTCTTTATAAAGTTAGGTAATAAATTATACAAAAAGCTCAATAGATTATACTTTTTCTTATAGTATTTTGAATACTTTTTATAATATTTACGAAAATTCTTTTTGTTTATGAATCTGTACATCACAGAATTTAATGCAATTTTATAGTTCGTGGTACCTTCAGAAATGTCATGAAGCATACTTTCTAACCATAACGAACTTTTAAAATTATTTTTTAAGTAGTGGTCAACGAACCAGAATTGAGAGTTATAGACCTCTCTTATGTCAACTTGAGAAAATGAAATATCAGAACAGTTTTCTATTAATTCAACCCCTCGAGATGTTCTCGCAATTACTAAATTTGTTCCATTATCGTCAGTTTCGTACTTTTTACCCCAAAAGTCTCCAACCATTATATCGGCGATGCCACTGTAGCAAAGATTGCATTTTAAACATTGTTCTTGTGTAAAAAACTTGTTCATTTGAGCGAAAAAGAAATCATCTTCATTAACAGTGGTTTTTATTTGGCTATTTTCTTTATTTGTTGCCGAAAAGCTAAATTTGTGCCAACCTGAACATTTATCTCGAAAGTCTATCTTAGTTGGTTGAAATTTTTTATTTTTAAAATACTGCTTTACAAAATTATGAGAATATAATGCACCGCAGAATAGTTCTATTGTGGTAATTTTTCCTTTTAATAAATGTTCTGCATTTTTTAATGTGGCAATTTGGCAAGGAAGTCCAACCACTAAATAATTACCATTATGTGTTTTTAAAAAACGCGATGCTTCTGATAATTCTACGGAATAGTAAGTTGATTTTGCAATTTTGCTGATTTCATCTTTATTCTTTAAAACATTTACTGTTGGAGTAAGATAATCAGTTTCGTTTATGCATAAAGATATAATGCCATCATAAGAATCACAGTAGTATTTTAATAAGGAATATATAGTGCCAGCTGTAGAGCGAGCTTGTCTATTATCAATATCCTTAGAAAATGTTGCATAGCATTTTTTATAATTTCCAAAAACTAGGTCTGTTTTTGAATTTTTATTTTGTTTATCTAGTACGCCAAGTTTACAACTACATACTTGATTGCAAATGTTGCAACCTGTACATTTAGAAGAATCAATATTGGGACGGTAAAATCCGTGTTCATTAAGCTCCATTTTTATTGCATTATTAGTGCAAATACCTGCACAGATACCACATCCAGAACATTCTTTTTTATTATTCATTAAGCATACCTCTCAAGTTTTCTAACGAAATTTGTTCAATCTTTTCAACTTTTTCTTTTAATTTATTTTGTAAGTTTGTATAATCTTCTTTATTTGTATTAATAGCCTTTTGCATTGAAGCTACTAAAGCATCATTATTTTCATAAACAATTGAGTCCTCTTTTGTAAAATCATAAATGTCTGCAAAAGTTTTATGAAGCAAACAAGGTTTTAAAAATCCATAAACAAGTTGAAATGTTCCACTTGTTCCGTCTTGCATATATCGTTTATGAGCCTCAACGGTTGGATCTAATAAAGGTAAAAAATAATCTGCATTTTCTATTGTTTCAAACATTTGTGGAAAATCTAATCTACCCTTTATATCAAAATATTGTTGTATATTTTCAGGTAAATTTTCTAACGAACCGTTACCAATAACCTCTACTTTAAAATTGTGAACCCCTTGTTCTACAAGTTGTTTTACTGAATTGATTAACAAATCACAATTTCTACGTTTTTGGCTTAGTTCACCAATAGTTATGAATGTTGTAAAATCCTTTTTTGGTGTTATTTTGATATCACCAAAATAATGAGCATTAACTACAGATTTTTCTAATCTTTCATCATTTGCAGGATTTGCTAATATGATTTGTTTATCACTTGGATATTCAAAGAATCTATCTATGTGGTGTTGAAGATAAATGTTTTCTTTTTTACCTTGTGGAATCTTCTTCAAAAAATCATGCAAATCTGTAGCTTCCACATTTTGATAAATTATTTTTGAATTATAAATAATTCTTTCATATTTAGAAAAATCTGCAACTTTGAATAGTTTTAATAACGAATTTCGTTTAAATTCCCAAACTTTTACGTTTGAAAAAATAGAAAATAAATTTTCAGATGGTGAATTAACCAAAATTTCAAAATTATAATTCAACTCTTTTAAGTAGTGACAAAGTCCTGTTATAGTTTCCTTATGAGTTGGATTGATTTCAATGATTAATATTGTATTTTCGTTTACTGTATGTTTTTTGAAATTATTT
>CALAFU010000041.1 GCA_937891325.1 uncultured Candidatus Melainabacteria bacterium
TACTTTTCTTTAAGACTATAAGTCAATAAGGGTTAAGTGGATAAGTCGATTTATTATTAAATTGTCATTTTACCTATAAATGACTTATCGTCTCATCGTCTTAAAGCCTTATAGACTAATGAAACAAGTTCAGCATGACACTGTAGACTAAGTGGTATAGCATAAGATTTTGTTAGTGCTAAAATATTTTTGAAAAGAGGTATTTATGCGCAACATGCTTGTCGTTATCGACAGAATTGAATTAAAATATTTTGAATTTAACCAACTTGTAACTAATTTTTGGATGGTAAAAGGTCTTTTAGAAAACGGTATTGAAACATACATCACAACCATTGATAATCTATCATTAAAAGACGGCAAGGGTCACGCAAAATGTTTCAAGACTTATGAAAAAGACAACGACATTTTCTACGAAAATAATGCTGAAGATTTTTGCATTGAAGACAAATTTGAAAAAGTTTTCTTCCGTCCTGATCCACCTGTTGACAATGATTACATAAGCGCAACTTACATTTTTGATTTTGTTGACAGAGCCAAAACTCAAATTATCAACGACACAACAGCAATCAGAAGTTTCAACGAAAAACTTCACGCAAATTTATTCCGTGAGTTCATGCCTGAAAACATTGTTACAGCTTCAAAAGACGATATTGAAGAATTTTTAAATCTTCACAAAGAAATTATCCTAAAACCTTTAAACAACTGTTTTGGGCAAGGTGTAATGTACTTGAAAGAAGGCGACAAAAACACTTTAAGCATAATTAAAACTCTAACTCACGACGGCAAATCGCTTGCTATGATTCAAAAATACTTACCACAAGCTCAAAACGGAGACAAAAGGGTTCTAATTTTAAACGGCGAAGTTTTAGATGAATGTGGTCTAAAACTTCCAACAAAAGATGATTTCAAATTTAACACTCACTCCGACGAGTTCTTGAAAAAAGCAGTTTTAACAGACAGCGAAAAAGAAAAATTCACACAAGTTGCTCAAGGTTTGAAAAAATTAGGTATTCAAATGGCAGGTTTAGATGTTGTTGACGAAAAAATTATTGAAATCAACGTAACAAGCCCTTGCTATTTTATCAAGGAAATTAACGCTCGTTTTGACACGCATTTAGAGAAAAAAATGAACGCATTTATGTTAGAAAAATCTTGTGTAAAAGTT
Organism: uncultured Candidatus Melainabacteria bacterium; assembly: GCA_937891325.1. Taxonomy (GTDB): domain Bacteria; phylum Cyanobacteriota; class Vampirovibrionia; order Gastranaerophilales; family Gastranaerophilaceae; genus UBA6984. Next base: position 1,166 of record CALAFU010000041.1, read on the forward strand.
TGTAAATAATTGCGCCATGCTCTAGCAATATTTTTTATTACACACATTGGATAAAGTATGAAGATTTCTGCACCCAATGGCGTAAAAAATACCCCTCAAAAAATTAATATCAAACCTTCTGGAATGACTGCACCTATTGCTATGCAAAAAAGTGCTAAAGCCTCAGCGCTTGAAATGATGGGTATTTACAACAAATCTTTAGTAAATTTCAAAGGTTATTACGGCGACCAACAACCTGCCAAAAAACTTTTTTGGATATTAAAAGGTAACAACGACGTTTACGAAGATAATGAAACAAAAGGACATTTATACAGAGGCGGAAACACAGGTTGGAAAAAATGGGTAGACACAAACCCAGAAGATTTATTGAAGCGCTCCCCAATGGATGCAATTCAATCAATTTGCACACTTAACAAGCAACCAAACTGTTACCCAGGAATTCCGTCATACATTCCGACACCAAATTACGGCGACAAATGGGGACGTCGAGCTAATTATATAGAAATCAACCCTCGTACAGTTGCACTTACAGAAGGCGACAAAAAAAGCGAAGGGTTACTTAACGTTATGAAGTTACTTCCTGCAATTCCACCTTCAGGCAAAAGTAACGCAAACTGTATAGTTCTATCTCAATTATATCCTGCAATGTACAAAGAAAATGACGGCAGAACAGGTCATTCTTCACTTTACACCGTTGATTTACATTCAGGAATTTCTAAAAATTTAACCTCTGACAAACTTTCTCGTGACGGTCAAAGAATGGGCGACGATGAGCAAGTTAAAGCCTTCAATGATATGGCACATTTAAGAGGTTTAAAAACAGGTATTAGAATGCCACTTTCTGCAGGTCAAATGACCGTAAAAGGCGAGCCTTTCGATTGGTACAAGCACGAAAAAGCCTACATTGATGCTTGCTGTTGGGCTGTTGATTTAGGATTTGATGCAATCTTCTTTGACAGCGCTAAACACGTTGGCAATTGGGATATGGGCAATTATTGCGGTTCAGGTGCTGTTCCAAACTTCAATCAAATGCAATACATCACTCAACAAATTCGTTCAAAAACAGGCAGAGGCGACATTGCATTAATCGGTGAAAAATGCGATATGAACCCTCGTTTCAAAGAAATGGGTTTAACTGCCGGTAACGATTGGGGTAGAGCCGACGATTTCAACAATGTTTTACACGAATACGACAAGCAAAGTTGGAATGATGAATACGCTGCCGGTCCTGTAATTTCAGATGACAACGACCGTGGCGGAATGCCTTTTGAACAACGATTGAACAGAATTAAAAATGCGCTTCACGCATACCGTAACCCAGGTTGGAAACTTCCTGTATATATGCAAATGCACGATTTATTCCCACAATGTCCTTACACCAACACTCACGATTTAATGGAGAATGGTGAAAATCGTTCAACTTACGGTGATGTAGCAAGTCATTACAACAACATTTTTAACACTTCGCAAGCGGCGAAAGATTATAGATACAACGTTTACAACGAATTCTTGAGTACAATGTATCAATAAGTTTTTTGTAAGGGCGGAGCCAAAGGCTCCGCCCTTACTTTTACAATTAACTACTTGTCGAATATAAATATATTTCAGATTTACTCATAATATTTTGAAAAAAGGAGCATATTATGAGTTTAAAAATGTTGATTTTTGATTATAAAGATGCAGAAAAGAAATTTTTCAAAAGGCATCAATTTCACGATTTTGATATTGAATTTTTTGAAAGCAGTCTGAATGAAACAACAGTTGGAAATTTACCACAAGAAATTAAAGACACAGCAAGCGTTATAAGCGTTTTTATAACCTCAGAAATTACTCCAAAAATTTTGGAACAGTTTCCTAATTTGATGATTATTTCAACACGCTCAACGGGTTATGACCACATTGATATAGATGCTTGTTGCAATAAAAATATTAAGGTTTTGAATGTAGAAAATTATGGCGCACATTCAGTTGTTCAATACACTTTTGCCCTAATGCTTGCACTCGTAAGGCGATTAATTCCAGCCTTAAACGATTCTCACGCGTTCAAATTTGATACAAACAATTATGTAGGACGAGAGCTTAATGCGCTTACGCTTGGTGTAATTGGAACAGGCGCAATCGGGGCATCTATTTGCAAAATTGCGCACGCGTTTGGAATGAGAATTTTAGCGTTTGATTATTTACAAAGACCTGAATTAACACGAGATTATCACGTTGAATACACAGAAAAAGAAAATATTTACAAAGAAGCTGATATAATCTCTCTTCACGTACCTTTAACCAAAGAAACTAAACATCTTATTACGAAACGAGAATTGGCGTTAATGAAGCATACGGCAATAATCATAAACACAGCACGCGGAGAGTTGATTGAAAGCGAAGATTTATACAATGCACTTTTAAACAAAAACATTGCAGGTGCAGGGTTAGACGTAACAGAGTGCGAAAAAATTAGTCTCGGCTACGGTGATATTACTGAAAAACTTGAAAATTCAGACAAAGAGTGTATCTCAAAAGTAATTATTACAAGACGTTTAAGCCAATTGAACAACGTAATTATCACGCCACACGTAGCATACAACACTCAAGATTCAATCAATAGAATTTTAAGCGTAACTTTTGACTCAATAAAAGATTGTTTACAAGGAGGACACGCCAACCAAGTGAATTAGCGTGTCCTTCTCTTTAACTACTTTTAACGTACCGACCTAATGTCGTCGAAATTAAACTTCAACGAATAATCTTTGTCCAACGATATTTGGTTTACCGTTATAATATCCAGCAAAGTAACCGCCTTTTACAGGTCTGTTTTTTGCATAATTATTCATATCAACTGTTTTTGTAACAAATGGATTTGGGTTGAATGGGTTTGAATCAACCGGTTTTACAGCAGGAGTTGTAGTTGCAGGAACTTGTTGACGTACTGCTGGTGATGCTAAAAAGTTATTGAATAATGTAATAATGTTGTTTGTGTTTGCCATAATGTAGACCTCGCTCGCTCTTAAAAATTTCTCTCTCTCTCGTGTTTTTTATTTAATGAGAAATTTTAGAAAGTCATATTTTTTGTCGAAATTTATCAAGAAAAATTAATATTTCTTAACAAATCTCCTACTTTTTATGTAGTATAATGGATTTATGGAAAAAATAAATCGTAAAAATGTATTAATTATTGGAAGTTGTGCAAAAGAATATGCATTGGCAAAAAAATTATCTGAGCTTGATTGCGTAGAAAAAGTTTTTGTTGCAAGCGGTAATGATGCGATGAAAGAATTTTGCACTTGCGTTGACATCAGAGAAGATGAAGACGTTAAATTGTTAGAATTTGCGATGGAAAATTCCATTGACCTAACCGTTGTTTCAAGCGAAAAGGCTATCAAGGCTGATATTGCAGGATTTTTTGAAAGCAACGGACAACAAGTTTTTGGACCTAGTGCAAAAGCCGCAGAAATTTGTACCTGCAAATCTTTAGGCAAAAAATTTATGTACAAATTGAGAATTCCAACAGCAAAATTTGGAATTTTTGAAAAACAACCTCTTGCACTAGATTACGCAAGAAACGCTCAAATGCCGATTGTGGTAAAAACCGATGCGCACAGAGATGTAAACGGAATGTTGATTTGCAGTTCATATTCAATTGCAAAATCCTTCATTGAAGAATCCTTCTTGCGCGGGGAACAACGCATTATTATTGAAGATTACATCTATGGACACGAATTTTCATTCTACGTAGTTACAGACGGCTACAATGCTCTACCACTTTCAACAGTTGCAAATTACAAGTTTGCACTAGACGGTGACGGAGGACTTTTAACCTCTGGAATGGGTTGTTATGCGCCTGATTACAAGGTTTCTGACGAAGTTGAACATTACATAATGAATGAATTTATCTTCCCAACCTTAGACAATTTGGCTCAAAACGGAAAACCATACATCGGAATTCTTGGTTTAGATGCAGTTTTGACTCCAGATAGTAATGTCGTTGCATTGGAATTTAATTCTTCACTTCAAGAACACGATTGTCAGGGCGTTTTATCATTAATGAACGAAAATTTATTTTATCTAATGCAAGCCTGCTCAATGGGCTCATTTGCAGATGATTACCAAAGAATTGATATGAGTGATGAAGTAGCAGTTTCAGCTGTTTTAACATCAGGAAGAAAAAGCGGTTCTGTAATTACAGGACTTGACGATTTAGACGAAGACACAAAAGTTGCCCACTTCAATACAATTAAAAATAAATATCTGGAGTATGAAACATCCGGCGATAGAACTCTTTTGGTTACACGCAATGCAAAAACAATCAATCGCGCAACTGAAAGCCTTTACGAAGAACTTGATTTAATCAAATATGACGGCAAAAAACACAGAAAAGATTTGTGCTTGATGCACGAGTATAATTAAAGTTAAAAGATTCCGCAACAAGTGCGGTATGACAGAAATAAAAAAGGGCGCCGTGGCAAATGCCACGGCGCCCTTTTTTATTTTTTAATTATTCATACAAAGGAATAATTTGTTCAATACCTGCTTTTGCAGTATTAAAGATTTCCATTAATTGTTTTTGGTCGTAAGGATCGCCTTCTGCGGTTGTTTGGAATTCAATAATTTTTCCAGATTTTGTCATTACAACATTTGAATCAACTTGAGCATGTGAGTCTTCTTCGTAGCACAAATCTAGACGAACTTCGCCGTCAACGATACCTACTGAAATTGCACCAATTTCTTCTTTAATTGGATTTTCTTTTAAAATACCTTGATCCATTAATTTTTCAACTGCAATTTTTAGGGCAACAAAACCACCGCAAATACTTGCTGTTCTTGTTCCGCCGTCAGCTTGAATTACATCAGCATCAATTGTAATCGTCATTTTAGGCATTTTCTCCATATCAACACAAGCTCTAAGGCTTCTGCCGATAAGTCTTTGAATTTCTTGAGTTCTACCAGAAATTTTGTTTCTTTCTCTTTCGCAACGAGTTGAAGTTGATGAAGGTAAAAGAGAATATTCTGCTGTAACCCAGCCTTGAGTAGACTCTTTATCCATCCATTTTGGTTGTTTCATTTCAACTGAAGCGGTTGTTATAACCTTTGTATCACCGAATTCTACCAAAACTGAACCCAATGCGTTTTTTGTAAAATCTCTGATAAATTTTACAGGTCTTAATTCGTTATTTTGTCTTCCGTCTTTTCTCATTTTCTTATTCGCCTTTCCTTTTCAAATTCATATTCCCAAGTGTAAGTTTGACCGCAATATTTGCAAACCGCGTGTTCATTCATAAAATCAAGCGACGGCACAAATGAATATCCGTCAACACTTATTTCTATTTGATTTCGGTTGTTGTAGTGTTGAGAGAAATTTCTGTTGCCGTTATAATTTGGCGCAAACATAAGTTCAAATTTATCGACACTTTTGCAATACTTACATCTAAACATTTTCTTTTTTGTCAGCTTTCTTTTTCTTTTTAGAATTTGCCTTAATCATTGCTGTATTCAACTTTTTATACCACAAAGTCCACGCAATTGAACGAATTGGCAAAGTGTAACAAATTACAAGAGTTGAAACGATTGTACCTACAATCATTTTTGTAATCATCAAAGATGTAATTACAAACGGAACTCCTAAAGTTGTTAGCGCTGTATTCCAAGAGTTGATTGAATCTGTAAGCATTGGATCAATTAACATTGTAAGTAAGGTCATTACTTGAATTGCTGTCAAAACAAGTTCAAAAACTTTTGGTAGTAGCCAATAAGTTAAAAATCCGACTAGAGCCAACAAGCCTAAAGTTCCCCAAAAATCTGATTTAACAAGTACCCAGCTACGTTTGAAACATTCTGTTGGAGTTGCAAATTTTTCAAATGTAAATACTTGGAATATCAAAACTAAGAAAATAAAAATTACTGCACCAAATCCCCACATTGGCGGTAGTAGAGCAATCGAGGTGAATACCCCAAACAACAACCATAATCCTACAAAATCAGGAACTCTTTTTAGGGCAACTTGTTTATGTGCATTTATATCGTAAATTTTGCCAGATTTTACAGTATTTTCAGCCATTGAAGAAATTGCAACATAAGCAATCAAGTATTCCCAAAATGCTTTTGCAAAAATTACCAACCCTGGAAGGGTTAAAATTAGAGTAATCGGTAAAATTAAAGACGGGTCTGAAATAAAATTTGGAGCATTAAAAGCAAAACCTAAAGACAACCCGAACGCAAGAATTACGCCGAAAAATTGTCCTAAGACCGGAAAAGTCATATATTTTACGAAGGTTGGCAAGTGTTGTAAATAAATGCCCACCGCTTCTGTAAATGTACCAAACACAGTCTTATTTTCGTTTGCCATAGTTATCCTCGTAAATTTATTGTATAATTATTTTATTATAAATACGGGAAATATGAAAATGGATTACAAAGAATTAATTAAGTCTTTTACGAAGGAAAATTTTTTAAATAACGTCAATTTACACATTCACACAAAATTTTCAGATGGAGAATTGAGTGTGGAAGAATTGTTAAAACAGGCTCGAGACAAAGGTTTTGAATATATCGCGGTAACTGACCACAACACCGTAAACGCATATTTAGAAACTGACCTATTGAACGAAAACTTTGTAATCACAGGCGTTGAATTTGATTGCTGGTACAAAGGAATTTTCTTCCACCTGTTAGGATACGGCATTGACGTTCATAATGAGGAATTAAAACCATTTTTAGCGAAAAACAAAAAGGAAACGGAAGCCGATTGGGTAAGAATTTTTGCTAGACGTGATGTCAAAAAACTTATCAAAGCAATCCACAACGCTGGCGGTATCGCCGTTTTAGCCCACCCAGCTTGCTGTTGGTGTATTAGCATGGAGAATTTTGTCAAAACGCTTAAAGATATTGGGCTTGACGGTTTAGAGGTTTATTACCCTTACGATAGACATCGCGGAATTATCAAATTCCACTCTCGCCACATTATGGAGAAAATTGCAGACAAATACGGCTTAATAAAAACAGGCGGAACTGACTGCCACCACGACCTTACACCACTTAGTCAATTATAATTTCTTGTTCATTTTTGTAAGTTACATAACCCAAATTTGCGGCAGGTGGTTTGCGTAAATATTTTCGGCGAGTGTAAATTATGCCGATTTTGCTCGAATTTGCACCTTGAGAATTGTTCTTTGCCAATTTTGCACATTCAAAAATCAACTCGTCATTTGGTTCTTCGCCGTTTGGAAGTTTCAACAAAACGTGAGAACCCGCGCAATTGTGTGAATGAAACCACATATCATTATCTTTTGCAAGTTTTGAGATTATAAAATCATTTTGCTTGTTATTTTTGCCCACATAAACGGTAAACCCTTGTATTTCGTGAGTTTCAATATTACTAACTTGTGTTTTTTTAGGGCTTTCCTCTGTTAAAACTTCTTCTTTTATTTCGTTCAAAATTTCATTATCGTCTGCAACCTCAATAGTATAAAGCGTTTGAGTGCAATATCCGATTTCGTCTTCAAGCTCTTGTTTTAGTTCTTGAAGTTTTTCTGACGAGCGTTTTGATTTGTTATAAAGTTTAAAATATCTGTTGGCATTGTCTTTTAGAGTTTTTGTTTCGTCTAAATCAATCGTAATCTCTTGATTTGTTTCCCAATCTGCCAATGTGCAAGTTTTTGAATATTCTTTTAAATTATACAAATTTGCCATAATCAAATCGCCGTATTTACGGTATTTTTCAGCATTTTTTTCTTTTTGCAATTGACGATTAATTTTATCCAGCGAATTTTTTGCCTTCTTCAATCTATGTTGAATATTTGTCGATAATTTTGTTTTCAGATTAGACAAAATTTCTTTGTTTTGATGATATGCAAAATAGTTGTCAATCATAGCGTTTACAGACTCTTGCGGAATACCTGTCAAAATTTTACTGAACAAAGAATATTTTGAATAATCTTCGCTAATTACAGGCGAAAGGTGCTTCAATTCTAGAAAATCTTTGATTGTTTCCAAATCCTGCCCTTCGCACATTTTTGCAAAAGGTTTTGAAAATCCATAAAAATCGTCCGCTAGCAAATCAAAATTAATTTGTCCGAAGTAGCTCAAGAAATCTCGTTTGTTTTGTTTCGGTGGATAAATATATGGAACATTTCCGCGCATTTCCCTATCTCGGCTCTTTTCAGAACCGACGTTATGCGCACAACCCAAAATCATATTCGTATCAGTTGAATACAAAACGATATTAGAATGTTTGCCCATAAGCTCAAAAGCCAAGCATAATTGGATTTTTTCTGATAATTCGTTATAGGCTTCGATATAAATTTCTAAAATTCTTTCGTAGAAAGGTTGTTCAATTCTGCAAATTTTAGCACTTTCAACATATTTTCTCAAAAGCATACAAAACATTGGCGGTTGTTTGGGAATTTCCAAGTATCTTTTCGCCTCGTTTTCTTTGCTCATAAAGCAAACATGATGCAAATTTGGAGTAATATTCGCGTAAAATTTTCGAGTTTCGCCGTTATTTCTTAGCGTGAAAATAAATTCTCTACGAGTCGGTTGCTGAACCTTTTGAATTCTAGCGCCTGTAAAAAAGTCTGAATTTTCTTCAACAAAAGCCTTCAAGGTTAAATTATCAAAATACATCATAATTTTAGCCTCTAAGTTTTTCAGCACCCTTTAAATATACAAACTCAGGTTCAAAATTTTCACCACAATTTACAACAAGCATTACACGCAAGCACATTGGCAAAGAATTTGGAACATCAAGTTCGTGATGACACATCATTGCAACTTTTTTCCAGCCAAAATCTAAACGAGCGAATTTTGCAGGAAATGCCGCATTCAAATCTTTTGTTACTGTAAAAAATACGTGCGAAATATCAGCTTCTTCAATATTATTTTTTTCTACAAGTTCAGTCAAAAGCTCTAAAGTCGCGTCTTTTAGCGAATCTTCTGTGTTTGCATCAACTGTAATTGCACCTCTTATACCTTTTGAAATCATTTGTTTTTAACTCCGTTATACCAATCTCTTGCCGGCATTTCGCCTTTACCTTCCGGTTTAACCTTCATCAATAAAAGGCTTCCTTCACCACAAGCAACTTCAACACCTTGTTTTGTAACGTTTATAAACTCACCCGCTTTACCTTTGCCAGATTCTACACGAGTTTCAAGCACCTTGATAATTTTATCATTAAACATAAAATATGCGCTTGGGCATTGATAAATACCTCTTACAAGGTTGTGAATTTCTTGCGCTGATTTTGTCCAATCAATTTTACATTCTTCCTTTGTAAGTTTATTTGCCATACAAACGCCGTCTTCACATTGTTTTTCAGGTGTCAAGGTTTTATCAACCAAGCCAACAAGTGTTTTTTCAAGCATTTCAGGTGATTTTTCACTTACAATATCAAACAATTGAACACAGTTCAAAGTGTCTGTAATCTCGATTGGTTCACGCATACAAACATCGCCACAATCCAAACCAAGTTCAGTTATCATTGTGCAAATACCTGTTTCTTTATCACCATTAATAATTGCTCGTTGCAATGGGTTAGCACCTCTGTAACGTGGTAATAGTGAGGCATGCAAGTTAATTGTTTCGTATTTTGGAATATCCAAAACCTCTTGTGACAAAATTTGTCCAAAAGCAAAGGTTACGAAGAAATCCGGTTCAAGTTTTTTCAATTCTTCTTGAATTTCAGGTTCTTTTCTAATTGATTTTGGTTGGAACACAGGCAAATTATGCTCTAATGCACACTGTTTGATAGGCGACATTGTTAATTTATGTCCGCGTCCTGCAGGTTTGTCAGGTTGAGTTACAACCGCCATAACCTCGATTTTGTCTGAATTTATTAAATATTCTAATGATTTTAAGGCAATTTTTGGAGTGCCGAAAAATACAACTTTAATCTTATTTGTCATCTTCGTCTTGTTCTTCTGTTTCTTCAGTTGTGTCTACTGCTTCTAATAATTCTTCAATTTTTGCTTGTAATTCAGGTTCTTCAAGCATTTTGTCAACTTGTAATGGTGGCAAATTGTGTTCCTTTAAAGTTTCTTCAGCATCAAAACGGTTCAACGCATGGTCTACAAAAAGAATTCCGTCCAAATGGTCATTTTCGTGTTGAATACAACGAGCTAAAAGTGAGCCGTCATGCGCTTCTAAAACGAAAGAGCGACCTTTTCTATCCATTGCTTTAACCATAACATCGCTATAACGACGAACTTCTGTATAAGCCTCAGGGAAACTCAAGCAACCCTCATTACTAATTGTAGCACCTGATTTTTTAATGATTTTAGGGTTAATAAACACCATTGGGTTCAAAGGTTGGTCACCTGTTGAAACGTCAACTACAAAAACTCTATAATTTTCACCAATTTGAGGAGCAGCCAAGCCCACACCGTTTTCAGCGTACATTGTATCTAGCAAATCAGTAACCAAATCTTGAATTTTTTTAGATACCTTATGAACTTCTTTGGCTTTTTCTCTTAAAAATGGATCACCAAACTTTACAACTTTTCTAATTGACATGTTAAAACCTCTATAATTTTTCTCTTTTCTTAATTATATCACACATAAATTTAATTACAAAATGCCGTTTTTATTGAGTTTTAGAGATAATGGTTAAGTTTTGTAACAAAAATCCACATGTCTGAAATCCGACCTTACAAAAATACTTTATATAAGTACGAGAGATATTTAAAAGAGTTAATTAAGAAGAAGAAAGTTTTATACAACACACACACTACACACTAACCTACCACACACTAACCTTCTACACGAGGAATTACAAAAAAAATTCCAAAACCACTTTATTCATAAGTGGTTTTTTTTTGCCGATTTTATTAGTATTATTTTATAAAAAACGGCTTTGATAAATCAAAGCCGTTTTTACTAATCTTCTTTTACTCTACCTTTACCTTTATGGACATCATAATAGCCATTCCAAAAACTTGGATTGTCTCTTCCTATAAGAGTAGTATCACCCTTATTTTGCTTTACCTCATTATTACCTGAAACAAAAACTTTATTTGTATTTGAATGGGTATGCTCTGATTTACGCCCGCTATTTACATCATCATAAAATTCTACAAGATCAAGATGTCCATCGTCTTGAGACATATCGACTTTTGTATTTCTACAACCATTAAATTTGTAAGTATCAGATTCATCAGTTCCTGTAACCTCAGCACCATTAAGTCTATAGAAATCAACCGATTTACTAGTATGATGTATTGTACCATATTTGTTTGTTACTTGACTGCTATGTTTTTTTACTTCAACACAAGATTCATTTTTTTCTGCTTGGTTTGGATAAACAACCTTAGTACCATTATTTAAAAATACACTGTTTAATTCTTTACCATCTTGCTTGATTACTTCTGATTTTTGTACATCTTGTTTATTAAAACGTACACCACCAATATTGATATTATTATCTGTCATAGCTTCTCCTTTTTCTTGTACTAATTATTTAAGTGTAATTATAACAAAAAATTGCCAAACTCAAGTATAATGCCCCTCACATCACATCACATCACATCACATCACATCACATCACATCACATCACATCACATCATATAGTGATTATAGCTGGGCTTTAGCTGTTTTAAAAAATTTATTTACATTTTGTTACAGTTGGGATTTTGTTGAGTTTTAAAGATACCGCAACAAGTGCGGTATGACGTAAAAGTAATTGATATTTTTACACCAAGTGCGGTTGGGATTTTATCCCAACCGCACTTGGTTGTTTTATTTTGTTTTAGCAATCAAATTACATTACAGATGCTTTTTCTTCGTCTGTTACGCCTTTGATTGTTAAGTTTACTCTGCCTTTATCGTCGATTTTGATAATCTTAACAACAACTTCATCGCCTACGTTTACGTGTGGTTCGATAGTTTCAATTCTTTCTTTGCAGATTTGTGAAATGTGAACCATACCGTCTTTACCGCCACCTAGTTCAACAAATGCGCCGATAGGAATGATTCTAACAACTTTACCTTTCATAACCATACCTACTTCTGGTTTGAATGTTAATTGTTTAATCATATTGATAGCGATTTTAGCGCCTTCTTGGTCGTTTGAAGTGATTGTTACAAGACCTGAATCTTGAATATCAATTTCAGCACCTGAAGCATCAATAATAGCACGGATTTGTTTACCACCAGGTCCGATAACTGTTCCGATATCTTCTGTTGGAATAGTCATTGTTGTAATGCTTGGTGCAAATGGTGATAATTCCTTAGCTGGTTCAGTGATTACTTCTCTCATTTTACCTAAGATGTGTAATCTACCTTCTTTAGCTTGGTATAATGCTTTTCTTAATGTTTCGTTTGGAATACCTTTTGCTTTCATATCCATTTGCAATGCAGTGATACCGTCATCGTTACCTGTAACTTTGAAGTCCATATCACCTAAGAAGTCTTCAATACCTTGAATATCTGTTAATACAACTGGTTCGTAGCCTTCTTCTTTAATCATACCCATTGCAACACCACCAATCATACATTTAACAGGAACACCTGCGTTCATTAATGCCATTGATGATGCACAAGTTGAACCCATTGATGTAGAACCGTTTGATTCTAATACATCTGAAGTTACACGGATTGTATAACCGAATTCTTCTTGTGATGGTAATGCTGGAATGTTAGCACGTTCTGCTAAAGCACCGTGACCAACTTCACGTCTTCCAGGTCCTCTTAATGGTTTTACTTCACCTACTGAGAATCCAGGGAAGATATATTTGTGCATGTAAGTTTTTTCAGTTTGTGGGTCAACACCGTCTAATTCTTGTTTCATTGCAGGACCTGCTAGAGTTGCAACTGAAAGAATTTGAGTTTGACCTCTTGTGAATACTGCAGAACCGTGAGCTCTTGGAATTACACCAACTTCGCACCAGATTGGACGAACTTCGTTTGGTTTTCTACCGTCAGCTCTAACGTGTTCTTCAAGAATCATTTTACGCATAACTTTCTTTTCAGCAGCTTTGAATTCTTCTGCAACAAAGTCAATGCCTGTTTCTTCCATCATATTTAAGATTGGATCATCTTCTGGAAGTGATTCAACTTTTTCTTTAACTAATTTCTTAGCTTCTTCAAGTTTGTTTTGTCTATATGTTCTATCGAAGTTGTGGTAAGCATCGTGAATCATATCGCCTGCAACTTCTTGAATAATATTTTTCAATTCAGTTGTATCGTATGGGTTTACGAATTCTTGTTTCTCTACGCCACATTCTTTAGCAAATGCAACTTGGTTTTCGCATTGTTTTCTGATTTCGCCTTGAGCAAATTCAACAGCGTTCATAATATCTTCTTCTGTAACGAATTTGCAACCAGCTTCAACCATGATTACAGAATCATGTGTACCTGCAACTACGATATCTAAGTCTGATTTTTCAGCTTCTTGGTGAGTTGGGTTAGCAATAAAGTTGCCGTTTTCATCTCTACCTACTCTTACTGCACCGATAGGGCCTTCGAATGGAGCGCCTGATAACATCAATGCGTAAGATGCACCTAACATAGTCAATGTGTCAGGTTGGTTTACTTGGTCATAGCTGAACAATTGACCAACAATTTGAATGTCATTTCTATATCCTTTTGGAAATAGTGGTCTGATAGGTCTATCGATTAATCTTGAAATTAAGATAGCCTTGTCGCTCGCTTTACCTTCTGAACGGTTGTAACCACCTGGGATACGACCGATTGATGACATTCTTTCCTCATAATCAATTAGTAATGGGAAGAAGTCAATACCTACTCGAGGTTCTTTGCTAACGCAGCAATGAACGAATACCATTGTGTCTCCACATCTAACTGTAACTGATGATGTTGCAGAGTTAGCGTATTTGCCTGTTTCGATTTCAACAACTTTTCCGCCAATTTCTAACTGCGTTTTCTTTGAATCTACCATTTTTTCTTTCCTTCTTTCTTGGGCTTCGTCTTTTCGCCCGTACGTCTTCTTTTTATTTTATGTTTTGATTATAACCTAAACATAAATTTTTATCACTCTTGTTACGAAAATATAATAATAAGGCGGAGCCGTTTGTACAAACGGCTCCGCCTTACAAAAAATTAAATTTTAATGTTTAGAATTAGTCTTTATTAAACATTTCTTTTTTTTCGTTGATGAAGTTTTGGATATTACCCATGATTTCATCACCTTTTTTTTGAAGTTCAGAAACTACTGTTTCAGCTTTTTCTTGAATATCTTTAACTTTTTCGTCAGTTTTGTCTAAAACTTCTTTTGCTGTATCTGCAATCATTTCACGAGTTTCTTCGCCTGATTTTGGAGCTAACAAGATACCTGTAATTGCACCTAATGCTGCGCCTACTGTGAAACCTACTAAAAATTTTCCTGCTGATGACATATTAATTCTCCTTTACTATTAATTTTGACTTTATTATTTTAACCTATTCTGCAAAGATTTTAATTGCTAATTTAGGCTATTTTGAAAACATTTTTAATACTGTTGAAAAACCTTTTGTTAAGCCTTTTGCTAATGAACCTGAAAAGAATTTCAATTTTGATAGAGTAGCAGTGCTAAAACCAAATACGTTTTCAACTGTATCTCTCATTTTATCAATGCCTTTGTCAGTTGATTTCATAAAATCGTTTACTGTATGTAAAGATTCGTTCAATTCACGTAAAGTTGGACGTAATTCGTTTCTTACAACGGTTGTTGTTTCGTCAACATTTTGAGCCAATTTTGATAAATCAATAATCAATTTGATTAAAAATCCACCAACTACAACCAACATAATGCCTGTTGCAACCGCCAAAAATGTTAAACCGTTATTTAATAAAATTTGAGATGTTTCCATTGTTTTTCAATTCCTTTTCTTCTTATTAATTAATATCGTAATCTGTGTCTGCTTCTTCTAGTTTTTTTGCTTTTTCCATTTTTTCAGATTTTAAAGCATTAGCAATGTTTTTAATTTTCTTTTCAACCTTAAATTTAACTAAATCAATTGCTTCAATAGCTTGTTTTTTAGCAGCCTTAACGTTTGGGGCTTGAGTTTCAATCAAATTTTTAATTGTTTTTTCAAGATCTTTACAAGAATCTTCGCCTTTTTTAGGAGCTAAAAGAACACCTGCAAT
>CALAFU010000042.1 GCA_937891325.1 uncultured Candidatus Melainabacteria bacterium
GTAGTTTCTTGGGTCGTTACCTTCTAGTGCTACAAAGTTGTATTTATCTTTATAAATTTTAGAGGCTTTGTTGAAACGTGGCAAAAATCTTACGCACAAGCCACATCTTTGAGTGTGAATCAAAAGAACAGTTGGTTTTGCAGGGTCGAATTTTTTGCTTTTATCATCAAATTGAATAGAAATATTTGTTTCATTGATATAGTGGTTTCTAACTCTGTGTTCATAAACGCTTTCTGAAACCAATACGCCAACAATAATTAATACGATTATGCCTAAAATAATTGAATTTATTACTAATAAAGTTTTCTTTTCCATAAAAAATACTCCTTTGCGAAGATGTTATCACAAAGAAGTATTTTTTTAAAGTTGTATTAACTTTGATTAAAGAATAGCGCCCTTTGGTACTACTGTAACGCCGTTTGGTGATACGTAGAAACCTTTTTGTTCATCAATTTCTCTGTCAAAGCCGATTTTTGTATAAGGTGGAACTTGAACGTTTTTATCAATAATAGCACGACGGATTTCGCAGTGTCTACCGATGTTAACGTTTTCCATCAAGATACTTTCTGTTACTGAAGAATAAGAGTTGATTCTTACTTTTGGTGCTAGAACACATCTTGATAAGCCACCACCAGAAATGATACAGCCTTCTGAAACCATTGAGTTTGTTGCCATACCAACTCTATCGCCTTCTTGCCAAATGAATTTAGCAGGTGGGTAGTTGTAGTTGAAGGTTCTTAATGGCCATTCTTTAGCATATAAGTTCAATTCTGGGCAAGAATCTAACAAGTCCATGTTAGCTTGCCAATATGCATCAACGTTTCCTACATCTTTCCAATAGCCACGTTCTGCATCTGACATTCCAGGGAATGTGTTTTCTTTGAAGTTATAAACATAAACCGGTTGACCTTCGTTTAACATCATCGGAATAACGTTTTTACCGAAGTCATGGCTTGAGTCTTCAATTTTATTATCTCTGTATAATGCATCTAATAAAATATCTTTACCAAAAATGTAGTTACCCATTGAAGCTAAGCACATATTAGGGTTTCCTGGGATTGATTTTGGTTTTGTTTTTGGTTTTTCAACGAAGTTTGTTAATCTCCAATTGTCGTCAACTTCCATGATACCGAATTCTGATGCTTCTTCAATCGGAATTGGAATAGCTGCAATTGTTAATGCTGCGTTTCTTTGTTTATGGAAGTCTAACATTTGTGAAACGTCCATTTTATAAATGTGGTCGCCACCAAATACGCAAACATAAGTAGGGTCGGCATCAACGATGTGTAATACGTTTTGGAATACAGCATCAGCTGTTCCCCTATACCAATCACTACCTGTTCTCATTTGAGCTGGAACTAAATCGACATATTGATCCAAGAATGGTGACAATGCGTAACCACGTGAAATATGTTGGTTTAGTGAGTCTGATTTGTATTGTGTTAAAACCTTAATTTTGTAAAAACCAGAGTTAATAAAATTGTTCAATACGAAGTCGATAATTCTGTAACGACCTCCGAATGGAACGGCTGGTTTTGCACGGTCTTTTGTTAACGGATAAAGTCTTTTACCTTCACCGCCTGCTAAAATCATAACTAATGCGTCATCAATTGACATTTTGTACCTCACTACTTACTTATACAATACATTTACAATTATAATACGAACAATTTAATCACAATCATACAAACTACCGAGAAAATATTAATTGCTAGTATGTAACAAAATATTTACATGAATTGTCCAATTAGGCTAAGTCTATTTGACTTAAAATATTGTTCATGTTATTAATTGTGTGGGGTAAATGTATATTTTTTTTAAGTCTTGCAAATTTGTGAGACTTTTTATTTTGCCATTTTTAGATAATTATTACCCTATACGTTGCTTTGGTGGGTAATGTTCAAGTTTTATATTAGCGTTTTAATGTGATTGTGATTAATAAATAAGGAGATAAAAATGTTTTACAATCCATTTTCAGTAGAAAAAAATATTCATTTAGACGGTAAAAAGTTCAACAAAAGAATTATGATGGAAAACGGGGATAGTAGCTTAACTCTGGTTGCCATTGAAAAAGAAGGACTTATAGACACGCATACATCAAAAGAAGATGCCGCGGTATACGTTTTAGACGGTGAAATTGAATTACATTTTGACGCGCAAAAATTTACGGTCAAAAAAGGCGAAATGCTTATGTTCAAAAAAGATACTCAACATAAAGTTTTGGGGATTAAAAATAGTAAATTCATTCTAATTAAAATATAATTTGTATGTTTTTGAGGCGCAGCCGTTCGGCTGCGCCTCTTTTTTTAGTATGTTAATGGAATTTTTGAATCAATAATTTTATTTTTAATTTTGATATTTGGTAAGTATTGGCTTAAAAATAGCGTTAATTGGTTCTTGTTTACTCTTGTTGTCGGTCCTAAAACGATTTCTGAAACGACATCATCTGAGAAGTTGTATTCAAAGTATGAAATGATTTCAGAGTTTTTTGTTCTAAATTTTAGGTCTAAATGCTGTTCTATGTCGACATTTTCCTTGTATAAATTTTTTAATAGGTATCTGTAACAAGGAAAATAGCATATTCTATATTCTTTTTCTTCAGAGAAGGTGCTATTCTTTGTAAATGCAGATAATATTTTGATAAATTGGCAAATATATTCAACGATTGGTTTTCGCTCAATGTATTTATCTGTTAAATATGGAATTGTCTCTAACATTTTCTTCAAAATCGAATAAATTGTTTTTGTTCTATAACAAACTTCATCAATGATAATATTAGATGCAGAGTCTCCGTTTCCAAGTAAATCTTTGTGAGGAATTTTAGACAAGTCTAAACCGATTGCAACGCCTTTTCCGTTGTCTCCGTATGCTCGCCATTGACTCAATAAGTCTTTGTTTTTAGAAAGGCTTATAATGTACGGATAATCAACGTTATTCTTGCAAGACTTTTCAATCTCGTCTAAAATACTTTTTTTAGAATTATCTTTATAATTAACGTCCTCAATTACTTGTCTTAAAATATCCAAGATATAAACGCACTCCAATTTGTCATTCATTGTGCGTGAATGAGATAACCAAAGAGTTTTATTTTCAATAATTTTCATGAAGGTATCAACTGAACAGTAGTGATAACCCAGCTTTTTTGATGCAGAT
Source organism: uncultured Candidatus Melainabacteria bacterium (assembly GCA_937891325.1). GTDB lineage: Bacteria > Cyanobacteriota > Vampirovibrionia > Gastranaerophilales > Gastranaerophilaceae > UBA6984. The sequence continues at coordinate 3,154 of CALAFU010000042.1, forward strand.
TTAACCATACTTATATTGTACAATATTTTTGTTAAGATTTAAACCCTTTTTAGAGGAAATTTTATATAAATAAAGCGGTTTTTGCATAGCAAAAACCGCCACTTTGATTTAAGAAAGAAACTAAATTCTACATTCCCATGAATTTAGCGATAAAAAACATTGCAACTCCGATTAAGATAAGAAATATCATAGAGCTGATTACGCCTGTTCCATGTGATTCATTATAGTGGTGTTGTGTATTGTTATTGTTTTGTTCTGTCATTTTTTATTCTCCTTAAATTTTGTAATACTAAAAGCAGGCAAAGAAAAACTTCTTTGTCGTCAAATGTTTTGTTCTAGTTTGCAAAATTAAGGAGCATGTGGCGAATATTCGCTTAAAAATAAGCGTTTTATTGTGATTTCTTCGCCAAAATTCGAACCTAATATTCTATTTTGTGGTTCATTTATATAAAAAATATTGCTTGCTGTGAAAAAGTTTGAGTTGCCTAAATCAACCTTTTTGCGTTGCGAGATTTGAGATAATTCGCTAGTTGAATTTGCAACAATAAAAGTGTGAGATTCTTTTTCTGTATCAAAAACTGTTTGGGCATGTGTTATTTCTGAATTTGTGTTAGAAATAATTTTGTCCGAAAAGTCGCTTGCAAAAACCGTTTGCGAAAAACAAACAATTGATAATAATATAAAGAATATGTGTTTTGCAAACTTCATAGCTTAATTATAAATGTTAAAATTTTATATTGCAATAGCTTTTAGTGATATAATTTTTATGGAATGTTTATTGAATTTTTAAATACTATAACAAATTTTAATGAAGCAAGTGTAGAACTTATTGAAAATGGTTTAAAATACTTGCATTTGCCAGAAGTTTTTTTAGAACCTGTGGCAGAAAGTGTTATTTTAATTCCATTTTTGTTTGTAATTTTCGTTTTTATTGAAATTTTTGAAAATTATTTTTCTGAAAGGATTGAACATTTTTCAAGATATTCTGCTAAATATGGCGCTATAATAGGCGCACTGTTAGCATCAATTCCTCAATGTGGTTTTTCTGTAATAGCAACAATGCTTTATGTCGAAAGATTTATTACGTTAGGGACGTTGATTGCGGTATATTTGGCTACAAGTGACGAAGCAATTCCTGTGTTGTTGATGTATCCTGATAAATTTTCTGTAATTCTACCTGTTATTGCAATAAAGGTTGGTATTGCAATTGTTGTTGGTCATACCATAGATTTGATTATCAAGCCAGAGTTAAAAAAAGCACCTGAAAAAATTGAAATTAATGAAACAGGTTGCTGTCATAATAAAATTCAATCACATGTTAAAAACTTGTTAATTCACCCATTGAAACACACATTTAACATCTTTTTATTCATTTTATTGATAAATTGTGTTTTAGGCTACTCATTAACTATGGCATCAGGCGGAATTATGGCGCTATTTACAACAAATAGTTACTTGCAAATTATAATTTCTTCTATTATTGGGCTAATTCCAAACTGTGCTATATCAGTCTTAATTGTAATGTTGTATATTAAATCAGCTTTATCTTTTGGAGCTTTAATTTCGGGCTTATCTACAAATGCAGGCTTAGGGCTTTTAATTTTATTTAAAAACAATGAGTCTATAAAAGACTCATTGCGTATAATTTTTATATTGTTGGTAACTTCAATAATTACGGGGTTTGTAATTCAATTATTGCATTTTACCATTTAGTTTTATCTAAAAATAATTTGATTGCCTCTTTGAAATTTTTAGGTGTATCAAGAGATTGTTCTGTTGTTTCGTAAGTTGGTCTTACAGGTTTTCCTTTAAGAATTAATCTTTTGTACGAAATTAAAATAACAAAGATTACGATTGAAGAAATCACAACCCAAATCATTGCAAGAATGAATTTGAAAACCATACTAGCAAAACTTTTTTTAGGTTTTGTTTTTGTTTGCACTTGTGGTTGTACTGCAGTTGTGTTTGCAACTTGAGCTTCTGGCATAGCATTTGAGTATGCTAAATCTCCACGAGGTGCAAGTGGTTCTTCTTGCGCTCTTGCTTGTACTTGAATATCGCCTGTTGCTGGAGATGACGATACTTGTTCTTTTGCTACGTTAAGCATGTCATCATAAGAAGCCGAAACAGGAATTTGACTTGTCGGTGCTGAAATTGCTAAACCTTGAATCGTCAAAATACAAGCAACTGATAATATCAATCTTTTAATATTATTCTTCTTCAACTTTTTCCTCACTTGTTTTTTTAGAACGAGTTTGACGTTTTGTTTTTGCGCCACCTCTATTTGGTCTTCTTGTTCTTTTTGGTTTTTCTTCAACCGGAGTTTCTGCTGTGGCTTCAACTTCTGCTGGAGTTTCTTGAACAGGTGTAGGTTCTTCAATTACAGGCTTAATTTCATCTTCTGCTGTAATCATTGTTTGTGCTGTTTTTACTTCAGAATTTTCATTAAGTTGTTTTTTGTTAAAGTTACGTTTGTTATTTCTATTGTTTGTTTTTTTGTTTTCTCGTTTTTTAGTTTCAACTTCTGCCTCAACTGATGGATTTTCAGTTGTTTCTAATGGTGCTGATTGCTCCATTACTTGTTCTTGTTGAGGTGTATTGTTATTGTTTTGTTTTTTATTATTGTTATTATTTTTCTTGAATCCGCTGATTGGAAGTTTCATTTTTGCAGCTTTCGCTCTATATTCACCTTCAGCTGTTGGTGATGCAAATTTGAAATCTTCTACGATAAAGCCTTCACCATGGCAGTGTGGACATTTTTTAGCAAAGACTTCTGAAATAGCTTGACCTTGTCTGTGACGAGTCATTTCAACAAGTCCTAAGTCAGAAAGTTGACCAACTTGAGGTTTTGCCTTGTCGTCTTCAATTGCAAGTTCTAATTCTTCCATAATAGCTAATTTATCGACACGAGAAGTCATATCAATAAAGTCAATGATAATCATACCGCCGATGTTACGTAAACGTAATTGACGTGCGATTTCGTGAACGGCTTCAATATTTGTTTTTAGAATAGTTTCATCTTGAGTTGCAGAACTTACAAACTTACCAGAGTTTACGTCGATAACTGTAAGTGCTTCTGTCTGTTGAATAAATAAGTAACCGCCTGATGGCATATTAACCTTCATATTCAAGGCTGCTTTGATTTCTTTGTGAACGTTAGTTGCAATTAATAAAGGTTCATTACCTTTGTATAAAGTAACATTGATATTCTTATTCATGTGCCAATTTTGAAGTAGAGTTTGAACTCTGTTCAAGGCAAATGCAGTATCTACAATGATTTCTGTTACATCTTCTGAACAAGCTTCACGAATAACTCTGTATAACAAGTCTTGGTCACGATAGATTAAACTTGGTGGAGTTAGAGATTCTGCTGCTGTAACAATATTGTTCCATTTTTCTAATAGAATTTCTAAATCTTCTTGAATGTCAGCTTCTGATTGACCTTCGGCTTCTGTTCTGATGATAACACCTACGCCAACAGGTTTTAACAAGCTAACGATAGATTTCAATCTTGCACGTTCTTTTGATGATTCAATCTTACGGCTAACGTTAATTCCAGGTTCAGACGGCATTAATACTAAAAATCTACCAGGAAGACTGATTTCTGTTGTAACTCTAGGACCTTTGTGTCCTGTTGGTTCTTTAACTACTTGAACAACAAGTTTTTGGTTTGGTGATAACTTATCTTTTAAAGCACCTTTACCCATAATGTCTTGAGCGTGTAAGAAGCCCATTTTGTCAACACCGACATCAACGAAAGCCGCATCAATACTTGGTAAAATGTTTTGTACTGTTGCTAGGTAAACATCACCTAACAAAACTTCTCCGCGATTGATGTATAAATCTAAAACCTTATCGCCTTCCATTAAAGCGCCGATATTATCACGTTCAGCGATAACAATTTTTTTTGCAGAGTTTTGTTCTTTTTGTGCAAAATTCTTTTTGTCTTTCATTTAAAATTCCTTTTCTTTTTATAACTCCATCAAGTTTTCGTCGAAAAATCTTAAACGTTTGATGTCAAAAACTGTACCTTCAGATATTAATTTCATAAGGTCATCAGCTCTAACAGCTGGTATTTCACTACCTTGACCTGCTTTTAATACGATGTACAAATTGTCATTTTCAAACCTATAAGATTGAATTGACGGTTTTATATTTGAAGTTTTTAGTAAACCTTTTTTGTTTTTCTTCGTCAATAAAATTTCGTCAGAAGATAAAACTTGATTACAATTTAACATAAACTTTTCTAAATTACAATCATCTTTTTTTATAAGTGAAACTTGATATTCAGCCCATTGAGCGGTATGGTCAATAGCTTTTTCACCAACTTCAAGAGGTCTAATACTTACAATTTTGCAACCATCTGGAAGTGTTTTTTCTAATGTATCTTTAAATTCTTCACAAGAAATATTGTCTAACAAATCTACGTCAACAAGTTCTGCATCGCTTTCTAAAAATAGAGGTAATGCAATCCCCATAGAAACTTTAGGTGTAGGGTTGAAACCTTGTGTAAATGCGACATTAAGTCCTGAACGCAAAATCGATTTTAAGAAGGTATTTTGCCAATCAAGATGAGAAAAATATCTTAAAATACCTAATTTTGTAACCTTTAAACGATATTTGTAGGTTGTAATTGTTGGTGCAGTTCTTGGATCATAATGAACTTGTTCAGGTTGTACGTAATCTTTTGCAACGAATTTTTTGTCTAAAACTTTATGTACACCTAAGTTTGGACAAACGCCACATTGAACGCATTTGTGTTCGCAAGTCGGTTGAATTTCTGTCGAATTAGTTTGTACAAAAGCCTTGTTATATTCATCCACAAACCATTGTTTGTTTACACCAATATTGATGAAGTCCCAAGGTAATTCAATATCTCGAGGAAATTCCTTCATTGCAAGATTTTTAATATCAATGCCACATTCTTCTGCTGTTTCAGACCAAGTCTCTTTGCTGAAACATTCACCCCAAGCATCTAAGTAGCAACCTTTTTGGTAAAGTTTTTCAATATAATCACAAAGGCTATCATCGCCACGAGTTAAAACTGCTTCAATTTGAGAAACAAATCGTTCGTGGTAGTTTAATTTTAAACCTTTAATGTGTTTTGTTTTTTCTTTTAAGTAATGAATGTGTTCCATTACCTCGTCTAAATCCATTTGAGGACAGAATTGAAACGGTGTGAATGGTTTTGGTACAAAAATTGATAATGTACAAGTTAAGTCTAATCCATGTTTTAAATCTTTTTCTCGTTTTAGACCTCTAACTTTATACTTCAATGTCTCCATTAAACGAACCATTTCGTCTAAATCTTCGTAAGTTTCAGAAGGTAAACCGACGATAAAGTAGAATTTAATTCTGCTCCAGCCGTTTTTATAAAGTTGCATAACGGCGCTAATAATTTGTTCTTCCGAAATGTTCTTTTTGATAACGTTTCTAAGTCTTTGGCTACCTGCTTCAGGCGCTAAAGTCATTGTTGATTTACGAACTGATTGAGTAAGTTCTGCTAATTCTAATCTGAAGTGGTCAATACGTTGGCTCGGAAGTGATACGCCGATTTTCTTTTTGTTAAATTCACAACTTAACTCTTTGATTACTTCTGTGATGTTTGAATAATCGTTTGAAGACAGTGAAAGTAATGAATACTCGTCATAACCTGTATTATGAACTAATTCTTTTGTAAGTTTTATAATTTCTTCTGCAGGTCTTTCTCTAACAGGTAAAGTTACGTGCCCTGGTTGACAGAAACGGCACATTCTACCGCAACCACGTCTGATTTCAACGATTGCTCTATCATGAATTGATGCTGAAAATGCGATAGGGTGTTTTGTTAATGCTGTATCATAAGTTAATGGCTCAACTCTTTTTTCAACAGTTCCGCCAACAGATTTTGACCAACAACCTTTTAATTTGCACAATTCGTTGATGCGCTCTTGTCTTGTTAAACCTTTTGTGCGTTCAATACATTCGCAAATCTCAACAGTAAGCTGTTCTCCGTCTCCAATTGAGAATACGTCAATAAATTCAGACATTGGAAGAGGGTTAAAAGTACAAGGACCTCCAGCAATAACGATAGGTTCATCTTCTTTTCTATCTTTGTTTCGGATAGAAACACCACCCATTTCAAGCATTTTTAAAACGGTTGGGTAAGATAATTCATATTGAAGTGAAAAACCAATTATGTCAAAATCTTTCAAAGCTCGCTTGCTTTCAACCGCATAAAGTGGGTGGGGGTGAAAATCAGGCTCTGGAGCGTAAACTCTGTCAGCCATAAACTCTTCCTGCTTGTTAACTTGATTGTATAGAATTCTTGCGCCTAAATTACTGATGCCAATTTCATATTTGTCAGGAAAGCACATTGCGAAGCGAACTTTAGCTTTGTCAAAGTCCTTATTTGTAGAAAAAATCTCACCGCCAACGTATTGATACGGTTTTGAGCATTTGTTTAATTCTTCGTGGTATTCTTCAAAAAACTGCAATTTAAGCTAAACCTTCTGGAAAATATTTGTCAATTTCAATAATAGTGCCATTTAGTTTGTTATTGTTAAATTTTTCCATAAATTTGAAAAGTTCGTCGTTTTTAACGTCGTAGTTGTACATCCAAACTTCGCCATTTACTTCTCTCATTACTCTAACGATGTAATGACACCCTTCTGCATATTTTTTTAATAATGATGCGTTAAATTTTTTATTATTTTTATCTTTATTTAGTTTTACATAATGAAAACCTTCAAAAAACTTGATTTGTTCTAATTCTTCATGTGTTAGAGTTCTATTTACTTTTGAAAATAAATCAATAACTTTGTCGTCTTTATCCGTCATAAATTCCTCTTTTCTTTAATAATACAAAAAAGAAATTTTTATGTAAAGTTTTAAACATTTGAAATAAATCGCACCTATAAGGTGCGATTCTTTTTTAAGAAATTTTTATATCTTTATTTGTCATAATGCAAACTGCCGAATCAGACCAAACATTTTCCGTTGTTTCAACCATATCAATTATACTATATATTGGTAGTATTAATCCTAAAATTCCAAGAGGTGCGCCGATTGAAGACATCAATGAAAGTGTTAAAAAATAACAACCCATTGGAACTCCAGCATTTCCAATTGCGGCAAAAACTGCAATAAATACCCAAATTATCATTGTTCCTAATGTCAAGTGAATTCCTGCATTTTGCATAACGAATAAAGAGGTTATTAATATAAAAGCTGCACAGCCATTCATGTTGATTGTTGTACAAATTGGTAAAACAAATCTTGAGATTTCAGGATTTATTTTTAAATTATTTTCAGCACAGTTTAGTGTAACAGGCAATGTGCCGGCTGAACTTTTTGTGAAAAATGCGGTTACAATTGCAGGTAACATATTTTTGAATGATGAAATAGGATTTATACCTTTAACAAGTAATATTAAAGGAATAATTATGAAAGTTTGTATGATATTACCACTCAAAACAATAGCTGTATATTTACCTAAAGCTCCGATAGCAGAGTTATTTATAATTTGTGATGATAATTGAGCTGCAAATGCCATAATACCAATTGGTAAAATTTTAATTAAACCTTGTATTAAAATAAATAGAATTTCTTGAATTCCAAATATAACTTTGCCAAGAGCTTTGATATTTTCATTCTTTTCTGCAATTGAAAGTGCAATTCCAATTGCTGCGGCAATCAAAATTACAGAAAGTGCATTGCCTGCAATTACAGGTTGAAATATGTTATTCGGAATAATTGACACTAAATATTCATAATAGCTAGTAGCAGTTGTTTCTTCTGCAGTGTTATTAACTACAATATTGCTTGGAGTGAATAACATATATAAAATTAGTCCCGTAATTGCCGCTAAAAAAGTAGTTAATAGTGTGTAAAAGATGGTGTGTTTAAAAATTCTACCTGTGTTCTTTTCTTCTGTAAGTTTTGAAAGTGCTGTTATAACTGCCAATGCAATTACCGGTATTGCAAGACATTGAAACAATCTTGTAAAAAATAACGAGATAAAATTAAATAAATGATTTAGAATATTTATGTTCAAAAATCCTAAAAATATTCCTAATAATAGGGCTGAAACCCAAATTAAAATCTGTATTAAAGATTTATTTTTTATAATGTTTAACATTTTTTCTCCTTGTTTTGTAATATTTAAAGTTATTTTATTCGTATAAATTTTTTGAAAAATATCTATCGCCTCTATCTGAAAATATGAGAACAATATTTCCTTTTGTACCATATTGTTCTATCAATTTCTTCTCAGCAGCTAAAACTGCTCCAGAACTAGAACCGGCAATAATCCCTTCTTTTCTTGCTAATTCTCTTGCGCTTTCAAAGGCTTCTTTGTCAGAAACTTTTATAACAATATCAACAAGGCTCATATTCATTGTGGCAGCAATAAAATCATTACCAATTCCTTCAATATCATAATCTCCGTGCTCACCGCCACCCATAGTTGAACCAATGGGGTCTGCTAGAACACCCTTGATATTTGGATTTTGTTCTTTTAAATATCGCATAATACCTGAGAAAGTCCCACCTGAACCAGCACCAGCAACTAAATAATCAATTTTTCCATTCAGATCTTTATAAATTTCTTTTCCTGTTGTTTCATAGTGTGCAAGTGGGTTTGCTGGATTTTTAAATTGTTCTAATGAGATTGCGCCTTTAATAGAAGCTTTTATTTCTTCTGCTTTTTTCGCTGCACCCAACATACCTTCTTCTCTTTTTGTATTAACGATTTCAGCACCCATTGCTCTCATTAGAATTTGTTTTTCTTCTGAAAATTTTGAAGGTACAACAAAAATCACCCTATAACCTTTATTTAATGCCGCAAAGATTATGCCAAGTCCGGTATTACCTGCTGTTGCTTCAATGATTGTTCCGCCTTTTTTTAATAACCCTTTTCTTTCTGCATCTTCAATCATATATTTACCAACTCTATCATTTACTGAACCTGATGGGTTATAAAGTTCTAATTTTGCGTATAAATCAACATCTTTGTTTGTACTTATGTTATTTAATTTTACCATTGGAGTATTACCAATTAGTTCCTGCATTGAATTATATAACATTATTTTTCTGCCTTTCTTATTGCTTGTTCCAAATCATTTATGATATCTTCTTTATTTTCTATTCCAACAGATAATCTGATAAGTCCATCTGTTATACCTATTTTCTTTCTTATAGGTTCAGGAATTGATGCGTGTGTCATTGTAGAAGGGTGACACACTAGAGTTTCCACACCACCTAAACTTTCTGCCAGCATTACAAGATTAAGACTAGAAAAGAAGTTTTTTACATCATAATTTTCTTTCAATTCAAAAGAAATCATTCCGCCACCGTTTTTAGCCTGTTTTTGTTGTGTTTCATATCCATTATTATTTTTTAATTCTGGGTAATATACATTTTGTATTGCAGGATTTTTATAAAGACGTTCAGCTATAAATTTTGCATTTTCGGTAATTCTATCCATTCTAACCGCAAGAGTTTTTATTCCTCTTATCAAAAGGTACGAATCGAATGGCTCAAGTATTGCTCCGATAGAGTTTTGTAAGAATGCAAGTTTTTCACCGAGATTTTCATCTTTTACAACCACAAGCCCCGCAATTAAGTCACAATGTCCGCCTAAATATTTTGTAGCACTATGTATAACTATATCTGCGCCTAAATCAAGAGGTCTTTGCAAGTAGGGTGTCATAAAAGTATTATCAACAATTGATAAAAGTCCATATTTATGTGCAATTTCTGAAACATCAGTAATGTCTGTTACTGTTAATAGTGGGTTTGCTGGACTTTCTATCAAGATTGCTTTTGTATTTTTGTTTCCTGTTATCGCTTTTTCATAATCGTCATTTTCTGCAATAGAAAAGGTTATACCAAAATTATTAAAAACTTGGTTTAAAAGTCTAAATGTTCCGCCGTAAACATTGTTTGATATAACGATGTTATCGCCTGTTTTAAATAGAGATAATACGGTTGTAATTGCTGCTAAACCTGATGCGAAAGCAAATCCATATTTTCCGTTTTCTAACTCTGCGATTAATTTTTCTAGGGCTTCTCGTGTCGGATTACCTGTTCTTGAATATTCATAACCGCGATGTTGACCTAAGCCATCTTGTTTAAATGTCGAGGTTTGATATATTGGAATGTTTACTGAACCTGTTTTTTCATCAATTGATGTTCCGCCATGAATTAACAATGTTTCAAAATTTGTCATAATCTTTTCTCCTTTTGTCTTTATAAAGTGAATGTTTTTGCTTTTGTCAATAATTTGTTTATATAAAATGATGCAATGTTGCGGTGGCTTTTCCGCACGCAAATTTACACAATTAAAAAAGGTTCTTAATATGTCATTAAGAACCTTTTTATACTTTTATATAACTAATTGCACACAAAATTATAAGTAAGTTCTTTGACAGGAAAACTTACAAGTGCAACATAATAAATTTTGTATATAAATGTATCTCATACCTTCATTAAATATTAAAATAAAATTTTGTCAAGATTTTTTAAAAATGGCAATCATTGTTTGTAGGTGTGATAAATAAATTTTTGTTGTATAATTTTAACAAGGGGGTCGCTAAAAAGATGATACCGGTTATAACAGAAGACCATTCAACATTAACTTTTGCAGAAATTTTTCAAGATGTGAATTCTTGGCGTAAGCAAATGATTCATTATATGAAAGAGGAAAATCCAGAGGTTAATTCTGCAATTATTGAGGCGGCTCAACAAACAGGACTTGACCCTAAAGCCATTGCGTTAGGTGCGTATATGGTTTATTCAATGTTGGAAAAATCAACAGCAGAACAAGACAATTTACTAAATTCCTTAAACTCCTAATTTTTATTTGTTTGTGGTAGAATTATTTTGATATATCACATAATAGAAAAGGAATTTAGACGTGGAATTTTTAAGTAGTTTAGTTGGAAACAACTCCATTATTGTGTCTGCGGTTATTTTAATTCTTGCATATATTTTTATTGCAACAGAAAAAATACCAAAGGTTACAATTGCTCTAATCGGTGCTGCTGCAACGATGTTTTTAGGTTTAGTTAGCGTAAACAAGACATTAGCTGACGGAACTTTAGACCCTCATTATTTTGTTAATTTTATTGATTTTAACGTAATTTTCTTGCTAGTTGCAATGATGATTATCGTAAATATTTCAACTGAGACAGGTGTATTTAATTGGATTGCAAACGAATTATTGCGTTTCACAAAAGGTCATCCGGTTTCTGTTTTGGTTGTATTGGCTTTATTTACAGCTATTGTTTCAGCGTTTTTAGATAACGTTACAACTGTAATTTTGATTATGCCTGTAACCTTCTATATTGCGGAAAAACTTGAAATTAATCCTGCCCCATATTTGATTACAGAAATTTTGGCTTCAAATATCGGTGGTACAGCGACTTTAATCGGTGATCCTCCAAACATCATCATCGGTTCTGCAGCAGGATTTTCATTTATGGATTTCTTAAATGAATTAACAGGAATTGTTGCTGTAATCTTGTTATTAGTTGTTTTGGTAATGTTCTTATTCTTTAGAAAACAACTTAAAGCAACTCCAGAAAAAATGGCAGAAATTGCAAATTTAGATAACAGCAAAACAATTAAAGATAAAGCAGGCATGATTAGAAGTATTTGCGTTTTAGCGCTTGTAATTCTTGGCTTTGTAACTCACGATATGACTCATATCCCAGCAAGTTTATCTGCAATGGCAGGTGCAAGTTTCTTGCTATTATTTGAAAATCCAAAAAATATTATCAAAGATGTTGAATGGAATACAATTTTCTTCTTCATCGGTTTATTTGTTATTATCGGTGGTTTAGAAGCCTCTGGTGGTATTGCGTTAATGGCTAAATGGCTATTGAGTGTAACTCATGGCTCTGAAAGTGCAACTGCAATGGTAATCCTTTGGGGTTCTGGTATCTTATCTGGTATTATCGACAACATTCCATATACAGTTACAATGGCACCTATGATTGCGAATATTCAATCTGTAATGGGTGCTGAATATGCTCACCCTCTATGGTGGTGTTTGTCTTTAGGAGCTTGCTTGGGTGGAAACTTAACAATTATCGGTGCTGCGGCTAACGTTATTGTTTCAGAATCTGCAGCGGCAAGAAAACACCCAATCACATTCATGCAGTTCTTGTTATACGGTTTTGTTACTGTATTAATTTCGTTAACGGCATCAACTGTATATATCTATTTTAGATTTTTAGTACACTAATTAACAGAAAAGTCGGAAGAAATTCCGACTTTTTGCAAATATAAAGGTAAAATATAATGATTACAACAGAAAATTTAACAGTAAAATTCGGTTCTGAACCATTATTTGAAAATGTAAATATAAAATTTTCTTCTGGAAATTGCTATGGTTTAATCGGTGCAAATGGTGCGGGTAAATCAACATTTTTGAAGGTTTTGTCAGGTGAATTAGAACCAACAGCAGGACAAGTTCATATTAAAAAAGGTCAAAGAATTTCAGTTTTGAAACAAAACCACTTTGAATTTGATGAATTTACTGTTATGGACACTGTAATTATGGGTAACAAACATCTTTACGACGTTATGAAGGAAAAAGATGCTTTATACGCAAAGCCTGATTTTAACGACGAAGATGGACTTAGAGTTGCAGAATTAGAAACAGAATTTGCAGAGCTTGACGGTTGGCAAGCAGAAGCCGATGCTGGTTCATTGCTTGCTGATTTAGGTATCCCATCAGAACTACATTATAATTTAATGAAGGATTTGTCAGGTAGTGAAAAAGTTCGTGTATTGCTTGCTCAAGCCTTATTCGGGACTCCTGATATCTTGTTAATGGACGAACCTACAAACCACTTGGATTTGAAAACTATCACTTGGTTAGAAGACTTTTTGATTGATTTTCCAAACCTTGTAATCGTTGTTTCGCACGATAGAAAATTCTTAGATAGAGTTTGTACACATATTGCGGACATTGATTTTAGAAACATTACGCTTTACACAGGTAACTACGCTTTTTGGACGCAAGCTAGCGCTCTGATTATGAAACAAAAAGAAGAACGCAACAAAAAAATCGAAGAAAAAGCTGAAGAATTTAGAAAATTTATTGCAAGATTTAGCGCAAACGCTTCAAAAGCAAAACAAGCAACTTCTCGTAAAAATATGCTTA
>CALAFU010000043.1 GCA_937891325.1 uncultured Candidatus Melainabacteria bacterium
AAATGTTCTTGCGGTATCAAAAGTTCAAAGTAAAGAAAACTATGTCTATAAAAGTGTTTCAATAAATAGCTCAATAAAATCAGTTATTCCGATTGTTCAACAACAGTATAAAAATCACAAAATTGTGACCGAATTTAACGAAAAACTTCCGCCAATTGTGGTTGATAACAACAATTTTCAACAAATAATTATTAACCTTGTTGAAAACGCTTGCAAATATTCAAAAGAAGGTTCAGAAGTTAAAGTTAAGACAGACTTTGCACCAAACGATTTTGTTTCAATAAAAATTATCGACCATGGTGTTGGTATAAAGGAGGAAGATAAAGAGAAAATTTTTGAAAAATTTTCAAGAATTGATAATCCTCTAACTCGCGAGGTTCAAGGCTCTGGACTTGGATTATTCATTACTAAAAATCTTGTTGAAAATATGAACGGAAAAATTAACGTAGAAAGTTCTGAAAAAGGCACAACATTCGAAGTGCTTATGCCAATTGGTGACATTGAAAATCAAGCGAGGGCAAAATGCGCACCAAAACATTAATTATCGACACAAGAAAAGAACTTTCGACAAAATATAAAAAGATTTTGGAAGATTCTTCAAACAAGGTTGAAATTATAAAAGACCTTCCTCTTGCACTAAAATTTATTCAGACAAACGAGCCTGATTTAATCATTGTTTCAGACAGTATTAACGAAAATCTTTGTGATTTTTGCGAACGCATAAGATTTTTAACCTACAACATGCGACCAATTATCGTTGCAATGTCAAAATCAGCCGAAACAACCGATAAAATCAAAGTTCTAGAAAGTGGTGCAGACGATTTTATCTCTGAGCCTGTAAATTCAGAAGAATTCAAAATTAGAATTAAAGCTCACATCAGACGTGAGTACGAAACAAATTTAGACGTAAAAACAAACTTACCAACAAAAAAATATTGTTATAAAGCAATAAAAAGAGTTCTTGCATCTCAAACTCCTTGGGCTTGTTTGGTTACAGGAATTGACAACTTTTACCGATACAAAGAAACTTATACGGAATTAGCCTCAGACAAAATGCTTCAAACATTTGCTGCAATAATTAATTCAGCATTAGATGAAAATGATTTTCTTGGACTATTAACGGATAGAGACTTTTTAATTCTTACAAGTCCGATAAAGGCTGAAAAAATTGCGTCATTTATGACTTTTGCGTTCGAGTTTGTAAAAAATAAATTCTACTCAGAACATGACCTCGAACGAGGTTATATGATGCTTAATGGTGACGAACTTTCAGAACATCGTTGCAACTTTGTAAACGCAACAACAGGCGGAGTTACAAGCGATATCAAAAACTTCACGTCCCCTGAAGACGTTATTCAAGAATTAAATCAAGCGTATAACTTGGCGAAAAAGAAAGATACCTCAAGTTATTTGATTGAACGCCCTAAGATTTCGGGAACGGGCTCTGTCGTACAAAAAGAATTTAACAATAAAATCGTAATTAAAGAACAAGATGAAGCCTTGTCCTTGCTTTTAGCAACCTCTTTAGGCTTAAAAGGGTACTCAACAGTAAATTTTGACAAAATTGAAAGCATAGAAAGCTACAATCCGGCTCTTGTAATCCTTGATACAGGTGACGACAAAGAGATGAAAGACCTTGAATTTTGTCGAAAAATAAAAGAGAAGAACCCTAAAATAAAAATTATTACAACCTCAATTTACCACAGCAAAGAAAGTATTTTAAACGCCGGTTCTGATATTTATTTGCCAAAACCATACAACATGAATACACTTGCAAAATGGGTAGAACTTGCGATTAAAGAATTTAACGAATAATCAAAACAAGCGCTAAGGTTACAAAATAAAATAGTAAGATAATTTTTGTCGCTTTGTCTTTATAGATAAAATTTGCAGGATCGTCGTTATTTTTTGAGGTAAAAGTTAAAAATAACAGTCTAAAAATCAAAATAGCAAAAGGTATTGCGCTTATTATCAAAAATTTCGCATTGGTATTTATAGTTTGCACGTAAGCGACATAAAAAACTACGGATAAAATTGCATTAATTCGCACAAGAGGGTTTAGCAATCGCTCATTGTAACACTTTATTGAGGCTCTGCAATTGTTTTGAGCAATCAGTGCAAATTCTAATTTTCGTTTTGCAAAGGTAAAAAATAGCGAAGTGAAAAACGTAAGCAATATTACCAACAAGGACGGCGCAACTAATATTGCCCCACAGCCAGCCAAAACTCTTAGTATAAATCCAAAAGCGATACAAAGGACATCAACAATCGGAGTTGTTTTTAATTTATACGTATATAAAAGGTTTAGCAAAAGATAGGTCAAAACACTTAAAAATACGTACTTGTTTATTGCTAGCGCAAAACTAAAACTGAATAAAATTAATATTACAAATACACCCCAAGCCAAAGAAACATTTATTTCACCGCTTGCAATCGGTCTATTTTTCTTAATTGGGTGCAATTTATCTTTTTCAACATCGAAAATATCATTAAAAACATAAACTGCTGAAGCTATTAATGAAAATGCGACAAACGCAACAATTGAAAGAATTGCAAGTTTCAAATCCAAAAACTTTAGCGAAAAAACTAGCGGAATGAACACAACTATATTCTTTAGATAATGTTTTATCCTAAAGGCTTTGAACAAACTCTTAATCACTATTTAATCTCCATTACAGAAGATATTA
>CALAFU010000044.1 GCA_937891325.1 uncultured Candidatus Melainabacteria bacterium
ATTATATGGTTGCAGAAATACAGTAGTCGATATGTCGCAAGATGATGGAAATGAAGATTTTGTTGCAATTCATCCTTCAGATAAAACAGAAGGTGTTTATAAATCTGAACACCCTCATTCATCCGGCAGAGATAAAAAATCTGACCACAATGTTGTTTATCAAAATGAATATGATACAACTGACATAAAAGGGGGTACTGCGACACTTTATGGAAAAGGCAAAATTAAAGAAGATAGAAGTAACTTTTCGGGTGAAGACTATAAGTTCAGAAAACAATAGAAAACAACAATATTATAAGTAAAGTAGCAAGCGCGAAGTTTTAAAATTTTAAAACTTTGCGTTTGTCATTCAATAGGATTATCTTAAAATTTATGCAAAATGGTATCAAAGCAATGCAAAAAGCTCTTTTGGGAAAGGTACAGTAAAAGAATAAGCTAGTTACGTAATATAAAATACCAACATTTATTGTCGGTATTTTTTTCGCAACAATTTTGTTACATGACTCGACTTTTTAGTGATTATATTGTATAATAAATTTGATAATTATTATCACTTTTTTAGATGTTAGGTATTACTTATTAAATAAAGGGAAAGACAATGACACAAACATTATTAGAAAAACAGGCTTATCCTGCAACTTCTTTTGTTGGCGGAAAATGGCAACAAGAGATTAACGTAAGAGATTTTATTCAAAAGAACTACACTCCTTACGAAGGCGATTCTAGCTTTTTAGCTGATGCAACAGAAGCAACAAAAAAATTATGGCAAGAATGTTGTGATTTGCTAAAACAAGAACGTGACAACGGCGGTGTTTTAGATATGGATACAAAGGTTGTATCAACAATCACATCTCATGGCGCTGGTTATATTGATAAAGACTTAGAAACTATTGTTGGTTTACAAACAGACAAACCTCTAAAACGTTCTATGCAACCATTTGGTGGTATCAGAATGGCTGAAACTTCTTGCAAATCGTATGGCTATGAAGTTGACCCAGAAGTTTCTGAAATCTTCACTAAGTACAGAAAAACTCACAACCAAGGCGTTTTTGATGTATACACTCCTGAAATGAAGGCTGCAAGACATGCCGCAATTATTACAGGTCTTCCAGATGCTTATGGCAGAGGCAGAATTATCGGCGATTACAGAAGAATCGCATTATACGGTATCAATAGACTTATTGAAGATAAACAAGAACAATTCAAATCTCTAGAAGGTGAAATGCGTCCAGAACGTATTCAATTGAGAGAAGAAATCACAGAGCAAATCAGAGCTTTAGGCGAAATGATTGAATTAGGTAAAATCTATGGCTTTGATATTTCTCAACCAGCTCGTAACGCTAAAGAAGCTATTCAATGGTTATACTTTGGTTACTTGTCAGCTGTAAAAGAACAAAACGGCGCTGCAATGAGTATCGGTAGAACTTCAACCTTCTTGGATATTTATATCGAAAGAGATTTGAAAGAAGGTATCATTACTGAGGCTGAAGCTCAAGAAATGATTGACCACTTTATTATGAAATTGCGTCTTGTAAAATTTGCAAGAACTCCAGAATACAATGAATTATTCTCAGGCGACCCAACTTGGGTAACTGAATCTATCGGTGGTGTTGGTATTGACGGCAGACCATTGGTTACCAAAAACTCATTCAGATACCTTCACACTTTAGAAAACTTGGGTACAGCACCTGAACCAAACTTGACTGTTTTATGGTCTAAGAGATTACCTCACAACTTCAAGCAATATTGTGCACACATCTCAATTACAACTTCATCTATTCAATACGAAAACGATGATTTGATGAGAGTTTCTCACGGTGATGATTACGCAATCGCTTGTTGTGTATCTTCAATGCGTGTTGGTAAGGATATGCAATTCTTTGGGGCAAGAGCTAATTTAGCTAAATGTTTATTATATGCATTAAATGGTGGTGCTGAT
>CALAFU010000045.1 GCA_937891325.1 uncultured Candidatus Melainabacteria bacterium
AAGAACTCCTCGTGGAGAACTTTCAATCAAGGCTACTGAATACACAGTTTTAACAAAGGCTTTGTTGCCATTACCTGAAAAATTCCACGGTTTAACTGACGTTGAAACTAAGTACAGACAACGTTATGTAGACTTAATCGTTAACGAAACAACTCGTGACACATTCAGAAAAAGAAGCAAAATTATCTCTAAAATTAGAGAATTCTTAGGAAAACAAGGTTACTTAGAGGTTGAAACTCCTATCTTACAAACAGTAGCATCTGGAGCTTCAGCAAGACCATTCTTCACTCACCACAACGCTTTAGATATGGATATGACATTGAGAATCGCTCTTGAGTTATATTTGAAACGTTTAATCGTTGGTGGTGTTTCTGAAAAAGTATTTGAAATCGGCAAATGCTTTAGAAACGAAGGTATTGATACAAGACACAACCCAGAATTCACTATGATTGAGTTATATCAAGCATACGCAGATTACAACGATATGATGACTTTAACTGAAAATATGGTTGCTTTCGTTGCTCAAGAAGTTCTTGGTACAACAAAAATTAAATATGGTGAAAACGAAATCGATTTAACTCCACCATGGGATAGAAAAACAATGTTGGGTTCAGTTAAAGACGCAACAGGCATTGATTTCAACGAATGTTTCTCTGATGAAGAAGCAAGAAACTTAGCAAAATCAATTCACGTTGAAGTTGAAGACACAGACACTTGGGGCAAGGTTATTGAAAAAGTATTTGAAGAAAAAATTGAACCTTCTCTAATTCAACCAACACACATTATTGACTACCCAAGAGACATTTCACCTCTTGCAAAAGTTCACAGAGACAACAAACGTTTAACAGAACGTTTTGAAACTCGTGTTAACGGTTGGGAAATCTGCAACGCGTTCTCTGAATTGACAGACCCAATCGACCAAAGAGCAAGATTTGAAGCACAAGCGATTGCAAAAGCTAACGGTGATGAAGAAGCAATGGAAATTGATGAAGACTTCATCGAAGCGTTAGAATACGGTATGCCTCCAACAGGCGGTATGGGTATGGGTATTGACCGTTTGGTTATGTTATTAACTGACTCTCAAACAATCCGTGACGTAATCGCATTCCCAACAATGAAAAAATTAGACAAATAGAAATAACTTAAAGAGGCGCGGTGCAAAGCACCGCGCCTCTTTTTATTAAAAAATAAATTAAAGTTTAAAATATCTTCTTGTAAAATATTCTGCCAAAGCAATCGAAAGAGCTGACATCATAACAATTTGGAAGGTTTCCTTCATAATTGTAAAATTACAAAGCCAAAACATTAGAGCAAAAGAGCAAATTAAAATAGTAAAAAACAAATAGTATTGTTCTTTTGTATAAGTAATTATGCTTGGTTTTTGAGGTTGTTTTGGTGCTGGATTGGCACTTTCAATTTTACGTTCAGCCATTAATCAAAATCCTTTATTACTTTGTTGTCCTTTTCAATTTTAACTATTTCGTTGTCGCTATTCCACGTAATAGAACCATTAATTTGGACATTGTGATAGTCATAAGTATTATTTATTAGTTTAAGCGCATTGATATTTTTTTTCAAGAGTCTTTTAACTATTGTATCTAAAAGACTTGTGCTACCTGCAATTGTACCGCTTGCATCAATAGCTTTTTCACCGTCATAGAAAACATCTTTGTTGCAGAATTTCATTTGTTCTAAGTTGCTATCTGTAATTGGCAAACAGTCAGAAACCAATAATACTCTGTTTTCTGGTTTTGCTTTTAGAACTAAATTTATTGTATCATCGTTCAAATGTACACCGTCTGCAATAATTTCTGTGTAAATATCATCATTAACTAACGCTGACAAGGCAGTTGATTTGCTACGGTGAGAAATTCCACTCATTGCATTGAATAAGTGAGTTGCACCTGTACAATATTCTAAATCGCCGCCAACGCAGTGTCCTGCTTGAACTTTCACTCCTTTTGATATTAAATATTTGCGTAATTCCGCATTTTTATCCAATTCCGGTGCTAGAGTTACAATTTTAATTAAATCATCTTCAATTTTTTGGTAATTTTCAACAGTAACGTCTAAAAATTGACTTTCGTCATGAATACCCTTTTTAGCTGGATTTAAGAAAATACCTTCAATATGCACTCCTAATT
>CALAFU010000046.1 GCA_937891325.1 uncultured Candidatus Melainabacteria bacterium
ACTTGATGTAATATAATATCTTATTTTATTTTATTGAATTATAAAAGTGATATAATAGCTTTATATCTACTTTTTCATTGGTTATTGCATCAATTAATTCCGTTTTTAATTCTTCAATGTTTTTTAAGTGTTGAAAATGAAATAATTCATCAGGCTCAACTTCAAGTGCATTTAAAATATTAGTAAGTGTTTCTGAGGTTACGAAGTTATTTCCACATTCGATTTTGCTTAAATTTCTTTCCCCTACCCCAACAAGTTCTGCAAGTTTCTCTTGGGTTAATCCTTTTTTGGTGCGGAGTTCCTTAATTCGTCTTCCTAATAGTTTTTTTATATCTATATTATTGTCCATTACTATCCTCAATGACAATATAATACGCTATATTTTTTATTAACATAACGTAATTTAAAACTCTAAAATAATTGACAGAGAGTTTTAAATTTCTTACAATAGAGCATGTGAGTTCGGATTTCTTTTAAAAGTTTGTCTTTTATGGAGAGAAAATTTAAGTTAAGGAGTTGTATGCAAAATTTAGAAGAATTAAAAAATCAAGTTAAAAAGTGCAAAAAATGTGAGTTATGTTCAAATAATGCAACTAAAGTTTTTGGCAAAGGTAATGAATACGCAGAAATAATGATAATTGGCGAAGCCCCAGGGGAAAAAGAAGAAATAGATGGTATCCCTTTTGTTGGTAGAGCCGGTGAAAAATTGAATAAGTATCTAAAAGAAGCTGGTTTTGACAAAGAAAAAGATATTTATTTTGCAAATGTACTGAAATGTAGAACTACTGACAAAAATAACAATAAAAAAGATAGAAGACCACAAGAAGATGAAATAAAAAACTGTAGAACATTTTTGAAACAACAAATCGAAATAATAAATCCCAAATTTATAATATTATGCGGTGTAACAGCAATGAAATTTTTTAAAATAACTGAACCCTTAAAAAATATTCATGGTAAAGAAATTTCAAAAAATGGTCGTAAAATATATCCTGTTTACCACCCTGTTGCAAGAGTAAAAGATGAAATTAAAATAAATGATTTAAAAAATATAAAAAGAAAAATAAAGGAACAAAATGAATAATAAGGTTAAAGTATTACTTATAATTACTATAGTTGGAATGATTTTTATACCAATGATTGCTTATCTTTTAACTTGCACAAACGGTAGATATAAATTTTGGCAATCTGATGAAGAAATTTGTATACGTTGGAGACAGGGAGTTGACATCTGCTCTAAAGATAAAGAGTATAGAAAAAATATTGTTAATATAATTAAAAATGGAGGTTGTTTAACAAGTGTTCCTGATATGGGGCAAATGTGGAGAACTTGGGACTATTGCAAAGAAACTTCAGAAAAAATTGATATTCTATATTTACCAACAGGAGAAATTTTTAATTTTATTGAAGAAGGTGAGTTTGGAAGAACTTTTTCTACTCCACTTTCAGATGAAGAATACAAAAAGGAAATAGGAGATAATGAAAGTTCAAAGGTAAATAAACAAGAATCTAAAACAATTTCATTTGATGAATATTTAGATAGTACTACAAAATATGGTGATTTGAATAAAACAAAATTAGATAGTAATGGAAATGCAACGTATAGAGGAAAAATCGTCCTTACGGGCAAATGAGTTCCACTAAACAGTAAAAATGCTTATACAACACAAGAATTAAAAGTTATGTTTATGTTAGAAGGAGTAACTCCAAGAGAAGATTGCGACCCTGAAGATACTCTTACAAATGGAACACTTGGGTGTTACATGCAAAATCCTGATGAACCCGAAAGTGATGAAACAGGCTATATTATGTTTGATAACGGAGAATAAAAAATGAAATCTATTAAAAATAAACTTTTATTGTGTTTTATTATATGTTTTATTACACAATGTAATACAATAGCATCAACAAAATATATTCAATATAAAACAGTAGGAAATAAAACAACATATTATAGAGATGGTAAGGTTGTTGGTAGTATTAAGACACGAACAATGAACAATGGATACATTGAGGTTGAATCTTGTAATAGATATTCATGCTCTTATGATGTGATGACACCAATGTATGCAGAAACTTACCGTAAAAATTACTATAATCAAATAATATATCTATAAAGATACGAAAAAGATTCTGCGGACATAAAAAGAGAACGAAAAGAACGCCAAATTCGAGAACAAAAACAGAAACAGGCAGAAACCCAATTTTTAGCCTCACATAAAGCACTCGTTAAAGAAATCGATGATTACAATTCAAAGTTACCTAATTTAGATTTTAAATTAGGGTATAGATACAAAGTTTCTAATGATACTATTTTAAAAGATACATATAAAATTTATACTGCACCAAAAAAGATTTTTGATTTAATTCCAGAAGGTACGTATTTTGATAAAAATCTACAATATTATAGAGTACCTAGAGAATGTTCAGAATCAATGGAATTATGTTTGGGTAATATAAAAAAGCCTTTATTTAAAAAAACTTCATTATTAAATCAATTTTCTGAAGATAAAGAATACCAACGTATATACTTAAAGAAAGGTTGCTATAAAGACCCATCTTTAGTATGTCAACAAGAGTATTTAAAAAATACAAGGTATTACTTTAATCAGCCTTCTGTTAATTTAAATGATGTAAAGGTATGGTTTGAAGAATATAAAAAATTTCTAGCTCCTTATATAGCTGCATACGAACAAACAAAAAAGGAAGTTATTAGAATTGAAGACACTGAAGACTATCAAACCCGTTATAATCTAACACAAATATCAAATAAATTAAAAAAGAAATATCCAAACAAAACACTTTCCGACCTAATGTCAAAAAAGAAAAAGTCTATTTTAATGGCAAATTATAACGATTTACATGTTGATAGGCTAACATATGACCAAGTTATGAATTTTAAAGTTGGGCATATATATTCCTATGACGGTTCTGAAATTAATATTCAAACTGTCAGTAAAAAATGTATAAAAAATAAAGATTATCTTTTAGCAGATAAAGACTTGTTAAAAGAATTATTTTCAATGATTAAAGACATTAAGTACATTCATCCTCCTATTGAAAGTTCAAGTTATATGACTGAGCTTCAAAATAAAATAAATAGTATATGGAATTTCTCAACTCATAGTCAGGGATTAGAGACTATCATTGAATTTACTTTAAACAAAGAAGGGGTTTTAACTGATTATAATATCGTTAAAAAATCAGGAAGTACCGAATTTGATCAAGAAGTATTAAATACATTATGGAGGGCGAATCATTTCAATAAATTACCTGATGATTTCCAAATCCAATTAAGATTAGATTCACATTTTCAACAATTCCTCAAAAACAAAATAATAGCATACTACCTGTAATAAAAGAAATTAATCAGCAAAAATAGTGTATTAAATGCTATTTTTACTGATTTACTAAGACAAAAGTTTTTATAATTATTAAATTTCCATAAAAAAAAGCCACCTAATCGGCGGCTACTAGACTTGGGGAGGAGGTAAGTAAACCTTTCGGTTTTCTTATGCCTTTTATATCGCACGTCAAAAAAATATCTTTAGAGCGTTTTTTTATTTATCCTCCATTTGGTTTATGTTAAAATTTTTATATGGATAAAATTGTTAGCAAAGTTACATCAGGTTTGAAGGGTGAAATCGTTATCCCTTCTGATAAATCAATCTCTCATAGAGCAATTATGTTTTCTTCTTTAGCCAAAGGTGAAACAAAAATTTCGAACTTCTCTCGTGGAGCAGATTGTCATTCAACACTAAAAGTTTTTTCTCAATTAGGTATTGAGCATGAATTTTTATCAGAACAAGAATTAATTCTAGTTTCAGACGGAAAACTTAAAGCTCCGACAAAAGACTTAAACTGCGGAAATTCAGGAACAACAATGCGTTTAGTATCAGGAATTTTAGCTGGACAGAATTTTGATTCTGTTTTGTTTGGTGATGAAAGTCTTTCAAAACGTCCAATGAAACGTGTTATTGAACCGTTGTCATTAATGGGAGCTAAAATTGACTCGAATGTATTTAAAGCGCCATTAAAAATTTATGGGCAAAATTTGCATGGCATTGAATATAATTCAAAATTAGCATCTGCACAGGTTAAATCTTGCGTGCTACTTGCCGGTTTGCATGCTGATGGTGAAACTATTTTTACTGAACCTTATGTATCTCGTGACCACACAGAACGCATGCTTAAATATTTGGGTGCAGATATTCAATGTGATGGGGCAAAAACAACAATTAAACGCTCAGAATTAACAGCACATGATATTTCAATTTGCGGAGATATTTCGTCAGCAACCTTCTTTATTGTTGCAGGTTTGATTGTTCCAAATTCCGATTTTATCATTAAAAATGTTGGTCTAAACCCTACACGTACAGGCATTTTAGATGTCGTTAAGATGATGGGCGGAGATGTTGAAATTTTAGATAAAAAACTTGTTTCAAATGAAGAAGTTGGTGATTTAAGAGTAAAAACATCCGATTTACATGCTTGCGAAATTTCAGGCAGTTTAATTCCACGCTTAATAGATGAGTTACCTGTAATCGCAGTACTAGCGACTCAAGCAGAAGGTACAACTGTAATTAAAGATGCTCAAGACTTGCGTAACAAAGAATCTGATAGAATTACTGCTGTTGTAAAAGAATTACGCAAGTTTGGTGCTGATATTGATGAAACTCCAGACGGATTTATCATTAATGGTAAAAAAACTTTAAAAGGTGATTGCGAAGTTGATACATACCATGACCATAGATTAGCGATGAGTATGTATATTGCTGGTTTAATTTCTGAAAACCCTGTAAAAATTAATGAATTCCAATGGGTAGACATTTCTTTCCCAGAGTTTGAAACTCTTGTAAATAAGCTTATAAAATT
>CALAFU010000047.1 GCA_937891325.1 uncultured Candidatus Melainabacteria bacterium
AAACAAGCATATACACACAATCATGAGTTGATTCTTGCGGACTACTTGATTGCAACAGCTTATGACTCTCTTGGTCAATATGCAAATGCGTATACTTATTACAAACGCTTTGTGACAAATTCAAAGACAAACGATCAATATAAACAATATTCTATGACAAGGTTAAATGACTTAAAGAGCTATGCACCAACAAAATAGATTAATTCGTGAAGACCTAAAAAAGTTTAAAGTATCCCTTGCTCCAATGGCGGGGATTACTGATATTGTTCTTCGTAAACTAATCAGAGAATATTCAAAAACTTGCCTTATTACAACTGAAATGATTAGTTCAGAAGGGCTTAGAAATGTTCACGATTGTGCTATTATTCAAAAATCTGAGTATGACTCACCGATTGCATATCAAATTTCAGGTCATAAACCAGAATTAATGGCTCAAGCGGCAAAGTTTTTAGCGCCAAGAGCTGATATCATTGATGTTAATATGGGTTGCCCTGTAAAAAAGGTTATTAATGCTGGCGACGGTTCAGCCTTGATGCGTACTCCAGAACTTGCTCAAGATATAGTTCGAGCAATGAAGGAAGTTATTGATTGCCCACTTAGCGTAAAATTTCGTCTTGGCTTTACTGCAGATACAATGAATTACGTTGATTATGGCGTGAAAATGCAAGAGGCTGGTGCTGATTTCATTACAATTCACGCAAGAACTCGTTCTCAAATGTATTCAGGTCACGCAGATTGGGCAAAGATTAAAGACTTAAAATCAGCCGTTGATGTTCCTGTTTTTGCAAATGGTGATGTGACTTCACTTGAAGATGCAGAAAAATGTTTAGAACTTTCAGGTGCTGACGGAATTGCAGTAGGCAGAGGTGTTTTAGGTGATATAACGCTACCTTACAGAATAGAAAAATTCTTAAATGAAGGCGTGAGAATTCCAGCACCGACAATTGAAGAAAAAATTGAAACACTACTTAGACACCTAGAAGGTGAAATTTCACTTCGTGGAGAAGATGTTGGAATTAAATGTATTAGAAAACTTTATGGATACTATATTTCAGGGGTAAGAAATGCTGCAAAATATAGAGCCGAGCTTGTTAGAATTGACACTTACCCCGAAATGATTACAGCTCTTACAAGAATTAGACAAGAGGTTCTTCAACAAGCTCAATTGGAAGCGTAACAACAAATTCAGCGCCCTTACCCTTTTCGCTGATAACTTTTATTGAACCCTTGTGCATTTCGACAAGTTGCTTTGTAATAGTCAAGCCAAGACCTGTTGAGGTTTCTTTTTTGTAAAACGCATCTTCAAGTTGAACAAATTTGCCAAAAATTCGTTTTTGGTCTTTTTTATCAATGCCAATACCGCTATCTTTTACGCTAAACTTCACTTTTTTAGCCGTATTTGTAACAGTAATTACGATAGAACCTTTGTTAGGCGTGTATTTTATCGCATTGCTCAATAAATTATATAAAACCTGTTGAATTTTTTGATAATCCGCAAAAATGTCGATATCCTTGTCTATGTGATAACTTAGATTGATGTTTTTGTTCTTAATCAATGGCATCAAGATATTGCAAGTTTCGATGACAGGACGTGAAACCTCAAAGTAGCGTTTTACAAGTTTTATAGCGTTTGCCTCAATTTTTGAAATATCAAGAATTTCGTTCACCATTCCAAGCAATTGAATTCCTGCAATTTGAATGTCTTTAACGTATTCGACTTGTTTGTCGTTTAAATCACCATAAACTTTTGATGTCAAAATGTCAGAAAACCCAATGATAGCGTTAAGTGGGGTTCTTAATTCGTGTGAAACACTTGCTAAAAACTCGTTTTTAACCTTGTCTGCAGCCACAATCTTTTTATTTTGACTTTTTATTGTTCGGTAAGCGTCGTTTGTTTCTTGAACGGCACTTTTTAGAGCCTTCAATTGAATTTTGAACACATTTGAAAGTTCTAAATCTTTAATTTTGTATGATAAAACACTTGTAACGCTGTCAATTATAGTTAAATCAGCCTTTTTGAACTCGTGAGGACGACCCATTAACAAAAATCCGAAAACCGTTTCTCTAATTGCAAGTTTAGAAATTAAGTAATTCTCACTATTCAAGCCCAAAAGTTTGATTAATTCTGATTTTTTGCCTAAAATTTCGGAATTGTTTTCAAAAAGTTTTTTCGCTAAATTTGTCGAAATATCAACTGTTTCGTCTTGCTTTAGGTCGATTTTGCTATTGTGGGCAAGTTTTACTTGAATATCTTCTGAATTTAGCAAAAATACATAGCAGTCTTCAAAATCAATAACTTTTTTTAGCATTTCAAAGAAAGCTTCACCGTTATTCAATGAAAACTCAACCGAAAATAGCTTCGGTATTAAATTTAGCGTATCTTTGTAAATTTTTTCTTGCATTATTAAACTTCAACGTATCCGATGTATGGAAGATTTCTGTAAAAACCGTCGTAATCTAAGCCATAGCCAACAACGAACTGATTTCCGATTTCAAAACAATGGTAATCTGGTTGAATTTCAGTCTTTCTTGTTTCTTTTTTATCAAGTAGAGAGCAGAATTTCAAAGTTTTTGTTTTAAAATTTAAATGCAAAAAATCAATTAAGAATTTCGCTGTCAAGCCTGTATCGATGATGTCTTCAACGATTAAAACGTTTTTGTCGTTCAAATCTGGTAAAGAGATATCAACTGCATTAACTTTGCCTGTTGATGTAAAGCCTGAACCGTAGCTTGAAAGTCTAATGAAATTCAT
>CALAFU010000048.1 GCA_937891325.1 uncultured Candidatus Melainabacteria bacterium
ATTCTTCTTTTGTGATTGCCAAATCTTTTCTTGTTGATGTTGCTTTATACAAGAATTCAAGCCATTTAATTTTTTCATTAATATCTGAAATGAAATCATCAAATGTTTTATATTCTTGATCCGGCCAACCATTTGTATAATCACGATAACATTTTAACCTTGGCAACAACCAGGCATAAAACGCAGTATCAATTGACCATGAATCTCGATAAATTTTTGCTTTATATTTTTTATTAATTTTACTCATAAGTTTCCTTTCATTAAATAAACAATAAAGCAAAACGGTTGAATTGTCAAGTTTAAATTAGTTCTTATATCTATAAAGTTTCAAGGTGACATATGAAACAATACATAAAAAACATTTTGATATCAATTAGTCAATTACTAAACAGCATTCTGTTTGGTTACCCTGATGAAACATTTGCTGCCCGTAGCTACAGAAAAGCATATGAAGGCAAACTATTTTTTATAGTGACATGTTTTATTATTGATATCTCTTTTGCCATCTTTACAGGTTATCGTAATCATTGTCAAAAGGCTCATGAAGAAGAAGTTTTAAACAAACAGACTTCAAGCGATTATGATGTTTAGTGGACGGCAAATTTCATCTTTTCCAACTCCTTAACCAATTTAACGCAATCATCTTTATTGCTACATTTTGTTACTATCATAATGCCTTCACGATCTAACAACCGTTTAATCCACTTAACACCTTCTTCTGACAATCTGTCAAACTGGTAATCCCACAAACTGATATAATCTTTATAACGGTTGTTGTTTGTAATTACAGCATCAGAATCAACACGCTCGATAAAAAAGAATTCATTTTTATCAATATCACAACACACTGTAAATACTTTCAGATTATCATCTGACAATAATCTTTCTTGCATTTTTGTGTATGTAGCATTCATTAAACAATTAGTCATTTGTCACCTACCTATTTATTTAAAATAAATATACACTAGATGCAAAGAGTTGTCAATTAAAAAGAGGCAATGTTTTAGCATTGCCTCTATTATTTCTTTATTTATTCAAACTATTTGACAGTTCGTACAATGCTTTCAAACCTACAGCATCAAAAGGGTTTGTTGAACCTGTTCCTGAACTACCACCTGAAATGATCATATGTTCTGGGAACTTCACACTAGCCAATGCTTTAGCAATCCCAATGCGTGTTTCTTTTTCAATTGTAGCCTTTTCTAAAGGTGTCAACCCTGCTTGCACTTTCAATTTGTTTGCATATGCTTCAGCTTCACCTTCTTGTTTAACTTTCATTGCTTCGTATTTAGCCTGTTCAGCGGCAAGTTTAGCAACTTCAGCACGTTTCTGTGCTTCAACAACTTCAGTCATTTTCTGTACTTCTGCATTAGCACGTGCTTCAGCAATTCTTGCTTTACCTTGAGCTTCAGCTGTCAAAGCATCCTGTTTAGCACGTTCAGCATTAGCAGTACTGACAACTTTCAATTGTTCTGCTTCTTTCTTTTTCGAAATCAAATCATTAATTTTCGAATCGTAGCCAAAATCGTTTACAACAAACTGAAGAATTTCAATCCCATAATGCTTCAGCAATGACTGTTTCTGAACGATAGGGTTTCCTTCATTATCATAAACAATGTTAATGATGCGCTGTTTGAATTTTGTTCCATTTTCATCAGTCGAATCGACAACTTTTGTAGACGTTTTGAAAATACCGTTTTCCAACTGTTTCTTCGCCGCATCTGAAAATTCAGCACGTCTTGCAGAATATGAATCTTCAGCAACCATCAACGTAGCGGCCTGTGATAAAGCTTCAGCTACATTCTTGCGAATCAAATCTTCTTCAACATTCTTGAATGAACCGTAGTCACGATGTAATTCCATCTGCAATTTTTCTAACATTGGCAATTTGTATTTGACGGTACCTTTCACACTAGCAACAGATCCATCATTAAAACGCACAGTCATTCCTGAATCCTCAAAATCAAGGTCTTCAGAAACAGGGTATGTAGTGATTTGCCCGAACCCTTGCCAATACAAACCTGGCGCTGTACGAACAGTAACATTACCAGTAACGGCCGCCTGTTTAATTTGGTAGTTTCCGAAACTGTTTGTTTCAAACAGACCACCAGCCAAACAAACAAAAAGCACCAAACAAATTGCAATCGTCACGATTGTCAAACTTTTAAACGACATTCAAACACCTCAATTAGTTTTTATTTTCACGATCAGCTTTATCAGCCTTTTCAACAACTTTGGACAATTTGATTGCCCAAACAAAACCTAAAACTGCAACAACAGTAAATACAACACCTAAACTTAACAAAAAATTTCTCCTTGAACTGACTTAGTAGTATGCAAAATGTATCACATACAATGTTGTATGTCAATAGATTAAATAACATCTAGCACAACTTTTCCAACATCCTTTCTTTTTATTAATATGGACAACCCATGTGTTTCTAAAAACAAATCATCTTTTTCAAATGTTTTAGAAAATTGTTTTAAATCTTCTCTTGTCACTCGAACTATAATGTAGCCAGATGCATTCGTAGCTCTTTCTTTATCTAAATAAATAGCACCTGCGACAACATACTCATTATTTTCTTTATCAAGTGAAAATGTATGACATGTTTTGACGTAATATTCGTTATCATATAGATTAAATGTTGACTCTTTTTCATTTAAAATTTGATAAATCAGTTCAAGCTTTTTATTCTTGGTATTTACCACCATTTTACATGCTTTCTTTTGCCTACGGTGACGCAAGGGCCGAGAATCACCACATCTGTTTCATCAATATTTTCATTAAACGTTTCTAATAATTCGTTGTTTTCAAAAATTGCTTTGACAGCAACTTGATTGTTGCTAATAAATGTCTTTGCCAAATTAAGATAATCTTCACTTAAAGATGAAACGAAGTCATTAAACTCATTTAAATCTTTTATTGTAACATTGTTTCTTTTAGCGTTTTCTAAAACCATAAAGACACAAGCTTCCAATTCAATTGGTGATGTTTGATAGTTTTTAATATTTTTTTCCATATTTATAAATCGTTTCATTTCTGATACACCATATTCAATTGTTTGCTGAAAATGACAAACTTCGTGTGCTAGAATTGTTTGAAATTTTATTGAATTAATGTATTCTATTAAATCTTCTTTATTATTAAGATTTAAATGTTTTAAATTAATGCACAATTCATACGGATACACTAAAGGATTAAAACTTGCTAAAGTATCATCTTCATCAGTATCAAATTCAAAAATGATATTGATTTTTAACCCTTTAATTGTCCCTGTCAATTGTTGATTTTTTTGGTTCTGCTTTCCTTCAATAATTTTATCTGAACAATTATTTATAATATGTTTTATTGCATAAACGAACATATTTAATAACTTAAAGCAATTATTAAAAGACACAAACTTTAAAGGTCGTGGTGCAAGCATCTCATTCATTAAAATAGATAAATAAATATCATTATAATTTCTCATTTTTTAACCTTTTAAAGCCAAACAATTCAAAATGGATTCTCAAACACTCTTTCAACTCTTCACGTGCAATATTGTTTAAATGCTCTAGGCTATTCAATTGCTCAACACGTTTTAAATGTTCTTTTTCCGATTTACTAATTATTTGTTTTTCTGATAATTCAACTATCATGTAGCACCTTTAAATTTCGTTTAAAGCATTTTCACCAATTTCAATAGGAACTATTTCATCATGAAACTTATTAGTATCCATTTTCTGATACCTAAAATATTTATATAAACGTTCATCAAGATATTTGTTGTTAATCCAAACAATCGCTTCGACAACATTAAATGACGTACTGTATTTTAATGTAACTTCAATACAAGTATAACCTTTTTTCGTTGATGCATTTGCAGCATCAACAGACATAACTTCATAACCATATAAAGGTGTTGCCAATATAAAGTCTTTTACAGATTGCGTCAATTCAGTATCATTGTTTTTCATTTCAACTAAACCTTTTTATATGAGCATTATATATAAAAACAAGTAATTAGTCAACAACAATCCAATCATCCGCGAGGATATCTTCAACTTTAGCTAAACTCATTCCATGATTATTCACTAACAACAAGCCATTTGGCAACAAACCGAACATAATATTCGGTTTACTTTTTCGATATGCTGATTTTCCTGCTTTCAATTCTATTAACACTCGATCAAAAGTAACTGAACGATCTACTATTCCATCTTCAAAAGTTTCATCTTCATAAATTGAGCCAACTGTTTTATAAATATGATCTACGTAACTTGAATGGTTTTCTTCATAAAACTTTTCACACAAGTCTTTACCGTATTTCTTTTCAACAGATGTAATCAAACTATAATCATCAACAATAGTTGTTGTTTCATCAACCCAATTTAAAAGAGCCGGAACAATCTTATTTATTATAAAATTTAGATATGAATCATCATCTGTTATATCAGGATCAAAATAACTAAACTCTTCTAGAAAGATTGGCTTAAGTTTTTCTTTAACTATATTAATAGTTGTTCCTGATTTTTGAAATGATTTAATCTTTTTTAAAACTGTTTCATATAAATCATAATAGTGACCACCATTACCTAAATCAAACAATTCTTTTGTTGACTCTTTAACATAAAAATATTCTGTAGACATTTTAATTCCTTTAAAAACTATTTAAACAAACTTCTCCAATTTCAACTTTTTCAACTTTATAAACAAGCTGATTATAAAGTGCGCTAAAACTGATTTTGATTTCACCCTTGAATTGTTTCTGACACCAACTCACAATTACATGCTTGAACAACAATTTAAACATAAATCTGTCGAATGAACTTAAATTAGTTGTCAACAATGTATATTTGTTTATTTGTAAAACATTTGACAACCTATTATAAAAATCGCTTATTGATGAATATAAAACATTTTCTCTTGATAGATTTGAACAACTAATTTGCACTTTATTTACAATGACATAATTTGTACAATGTTTCCAACTAAAATCAATTACACAAATAGGTAATATAGGTAGCAGTAATGCAAAAGGTTGCCATCCATCTCTGTAAAACAACATTGCGATAGAAGGTAAAATATAAATTACTGTATATACAACTTTTAAAATCATCAAATTTCTTCTAACACTTTAGCGCCGATACCATCATCTGAAACAAAACAGCACAAACAATCAAATACAAATTCATAATTGTACTTTAATTTTGATGCATTATTAAACAACGCATCTTTTTTTATAAACATTGAAAAAGCTTTTTCAATGTTATGTTTGTCTTTTCCATACAATGTAATCTCATAACAATCTTTAAACTGTGGAAGTGATTGAAACTGTTCCATTTGATGCTTTATCCACTCATCAAAATTAAAATCATCTTTTAGTTTTAAAAAATTTATCGCCTTTTCCTTGTGTGAAAAAGGATCGGTATACTTTATTGCAGTTCCTAAAAATTTATTCATGATTTTATTAAAATTTATTCTAGCTGTTTCAATATTCATTTCACAAATCTTCCAAAATAATTTCACCTATAGGTTGTTCATTTATAAATTGTAAATTGCCTTTAGTTGTTGTTTTCAAAATGACTTTAAATTTCATATTGTCAAAACAATTAATACTTTTAAACCAATCTTTATCAACACAAAAAGTTTCAACCGTAAACATATGTTTCTCTGTGTTTTCAACCTTTGCTTTTAAAGTATAATATTCACCAGAATCCATAAAAAATTTTTCTGTATCAAATATTGTCGCTAAATTACACCCGTCAAATTTAATATGAGATTTGCATTTCAAACCCTTTATAGTTTCACAAAAAGCATCAATGTGGGGCCCTGTTATTGTGCCGTCACTATGGTAGAAGAGTAAACTATATGTAAACATAACGGTTATAACTCTACTAAAGGCTTTACAAACCAAATATTAAAATCAGTGCTGAATTTAAATTCAAACAAATGTTCAGTCATTACACGGCAATTGCATTTCTTTAAATCATCTACTCCAATTACATAATTGACATTGTTAACATTAAACCACAATGTCGAGTTTTCTTTGTTTATTGAAACTGAATCGTTGCTAATTTGACTGCCTTCTTTTTTCTTTAGCATATTCATAAAAGATTGAACCAAATCATCAAACACAACAAATTTGGCTTCTTTATTAAACGTATTGACAATGTCAGAACATACACGTACTTTAGCTTCCCAATACATATTTCTCCATTGTTTATATTTATGATTAGGTTCTATGACTTTGTCGCACATGTTTTTCAAGTCTTTAAACAAGTCTTTACACAATTGAAACAATGTCGCATATCTTTTATCGTTTACATTATCATTACAACACTCATCTGCAAACACACACCATAAAAATTTATCAATATTTTCATAACCAACACCTTCCAACAATTTTAAAAAGCTAGATGTGCGTTTGTTACGATCTTTGAAATGCCAAAAAGTCATATGATAACGACAAACGTTTTCAACAAAAGACCAATCAACATCTCCGTAAATAGCCTTTACTTCTTTACGGAAGCCACCATTTTCACTAATAAAATCAGCCCCTAATTCATCATGTTTAGGATGTTTAGGAAATAAAGATTTTTCTGTTAAAGGTTTACCAATATCATGCAGTAATGTTGCAATATAGCAATCGTGCTTAAATTCAGAAGGACAATTAACATTAAGCCATTCCAATGCTTTCACAACATGGCCACCTGTATTTCCTTCAGGATGATATTTTACATTTTCAGGGCATTTAAACAGGTTTTTAATTTCGTCAATCTTCAAAAAAGCATTGAAATTCATATTAGTTCTCCATTAGTTTGTAAAGAAATATTAGCAAAATTAAAATGTAAAGTCAAGCTGATTATCTTAAATATTGTTCTTTAT
>CALAFU010000049.1 GCA_937891325.1 uncultured Candidatus Melainabacteria bacterium
AACTGCGATTAGCGCAATTAACATAATGCATAATGTGAAATTCAATTTTCTGATTGCCATTTGTTTTTCTTCGTCCTCTTGTTCAAAGACACCTTCGATTACGGTTTCTTCTGGGAGTTCAAACTCATAGCTTTCAAGTTCATTAAATTCGTTATAATTCAAGTGCAAAATTTCTTGTTGCAATTTTTTAACTTCCTACCCGAGATTTCTAATACACATTCCCACATCTTCAAATCATTATTATTTTTTAATGAACCTTGCCACTCTAAGTTTGGCACTTCTTGAAGGTGGGTTTAGTCTTAATTCTTCTTCACTTGCAGTTATTGGTTTTTTGTTGATTAGTTCAAGTTTTGGGGGCTCACAAGTGCATATTAACTGTTCTTTGGGGCAGTGGCACTTTGCCGAATGATATTTGAACTGCTCTTTTACAATTCTGTCTTCAAGTGAATGAAAACTTATTACACTTATTATAGCACCATAATCTAATAAATCCAACACATCATTCAAAGTATTTTTAATATTTTTTAACTCATTATTCACTTCAATTCTAATAGCCTGAAAGACCCTTGTAGCTGGGTGTATACGGCTCTTTATAGGTGGTGTTGCATCTTTAACAATTTGTGCTAATTCTAAGGTTGTATCTATTGATTTTACATGCCTTTTGGCTACAATTGCTTTGGCAATCCTTTTAGAAAAATGTTCTTCTCCGTATTCACTAAAAATACGTACCAAATCCTCTTCACTGTAGCTATTCACGACATCGTAAGCGCTAAAATCGGCGTCTTTATTAAATCTCATATCTAATGGCGCATCTTTTGTAAACGAAAAACCACGTTCTTGTTTTGTTAGTTGATGGTACGAAGCGCCCAAATCAAAAAGGATTCCGCCTGTTATCTTATCAATATTTAAATCATGTAAAACTTTCTTAATATTTGTATATGAGTCTTTTACTATTGTTAAGTTTTTGTAATCTTTTAATTTTTCACGCGAATAATTGATGGCATCATCATCAATGTCAAAAGAAATCAATTTTCCATCAGGTTGGATTCTTTGTAAGATTAATTCGCTATGACCACCGCCACCAAGCGTTGCGTCCACGTAAATTAAGCCGTTTTGACAATTTAAAGCGTCAACGGCTTCATGTTTCATAACTGTATAATGATTAAATTCTTGCATACAAGAATTTTAGCATAAATACAATTAGTGAGTATGTACTAATTCATCTAATACGCTTGGAATAATTACGCAAGCGGCATAAACGATAAATCCGAGAGTAAGTACTGAGAGTGTAAACATGGTGGGGCTCCTGTTTTTTCCACTATATAAATTCCACATGTGGGCTATTTTTAAACTTATCCATTTGGGTTATAATACTTCGTGTTATGGAAAATAAAATTAGGGCTATGTTTACAAATCTGTGCTGTTCTAGATGCAAAGCAGATTTCGATGAAAATTCAATAAAAGTGATTAGGGAAGAAGATTCTATGCTTGTTGTCAAACTTTTTTGCAACAAATGTGGAAAAACTTTCGGCACTGCATTTTTAGGAGTATCTGATTTAGAAGACATTAGCGAAAAAGAAAAAACTAAAGTTGCACTAAGAATGAAAGAAGATTTACCGCCAATTTCAAAAGACGATGTTCTTAATGCACATGATTTCATCAAAAACCTAGACGAACATTGGGCTCAGTACTTACCAGAAAAAGACTAATTTACGTCCTTCATCAAGGAAATTGTTTCTGTTAACTCTTGACGTAAGTAGGTTAATTGTTCATTGATGTATTGTGGTGTGTACATGTAGCCTTCTGTTTGGTACGGAAGATATTTGTTGTAAACCATTGCTTCGTTTCTAACGGCAACTACTGCTCTGGCTCTGTTTGCAACAGTAATTAACGCATCATAAGCCGGATAAAAGCGTTCTGGCGCATCTTGATACTTTTTGCGTAAGTATTCAACATTGTCGTATAAATCGTTTGCTCTAGCAGCAAAAAGTTGCTCGTTTTCTTCGTGTTCAATTGAGTAAAGTAAACGTTCAATATTAGGTAACAATTGATTTATATCGTTTGCAAATTGTGAAACTTTTTCTTTTTTCAAAATTACATTAACATAGGTTGGATTATCTCTTGGTACAGGTTTATACCCTTTTGATACGTTAAAAGCATCAACGGATTTGAATTGTGGGCGTGCAACTTGAGGAACATAGCGTTGAAAACGTTCTGTCAAATCGGGCAATTCGCCCCTATAACCTTTAATATCTTCACCTGTTGCAGCATCAATAACGCAATAACCAGCGTTTGCGCTAAAAATAAACAATGAAAATATTAGCAAGATAAATTTCTTCATACCAAAATTATACTTAATTTTTGTAAAAAGTCATACATTATTAAGTTTATTTAGTATAATGGTTTTATGAAAATTTGTGTAATACCTATTGATAACAGACCCGTTTGCTACAACCTATTTAAAGATATAGCAAGCATTGACGAAAGTATTAAACTTTTTATTCCTGAGCGAAAACTGTTGGGTGATTTAACCAAAAGCGCTGACATAAAAGGACTTTTTGAATGGTTAAAACAAGTTCCGCAAGTTGATGCGATGGTTCTTTCTCTTGATACAATAGCTTACGGTGGATTAATACCGTCTCGTAGATGTCCAGAGACTTTTGAAGAAATTAAGCTAAGAGTTGAAGAATTAAAAGAGATTTTAAAAGAAAAACATTCTCAAATTTATGCATTTTCAAGCATAATGCGAATTTCAAACAACAACGTAAATCAAGAAGAAAAGGAATATTGGAATAAATACGGCAAAAAGATTTTTGATTACTCTTATCAAACTCACAAATTGGGGTGCGAGAGCTGTATTGAACGCTTAATTCCAGACGATATTCTAGATGATTACTTAAATACAAGAAAACGCAACTTTGAGATTAATAAATTATACCTAGAATGGCAAAAAGAAGGACTTTTCAACACTCTAGTATTCTCGAAAGATGATTGCGCTGAATACGGATTTAATGTTCAAGAAGCTCAAGCGCTAGAAAAACTTGGCGGATTTACAAAAACAGGCGCAGACGAAATTCCTCTAACTCTTTTTGCAAGGGCAATGCAAGGCAAAATGAAGGTTTGTGTTGAATTTACAGAACCTGAATATAAAAATTTAATTTCAAATTACGAAGATGTTTCTATTGAAAAATCAGTAATGGGACAGCTTTCTTTGGCTGATATTGAGGTTGTAGAGCAATCTCAAGCAGATATAAAACTTGTCGTAAACAATTTCAAAGAGCATCAGGGCGAAATTGTTATGAAACGACCAACAGAACTTTATTCAGGCAACTTTGAATTAACTGACAATATGATGATTGCAGACGTTAGAAACGCAAATGGCGCTGATAATGCCTTTGTTGAACATTTTATTAATTCAAAAATGAACGAAAAATTTTACGGATATTCAGCTTGGAACACTTCTGCCAATACCTTAGGCAGTTTGTTATGCGCAGGAAAAGTTAAATTTTTAGCGAAAAAATATAATCATAGAGCTTTCCAAAAACTAGAAACAATAAGACTTTTAGACGATTGGGCATATCAAGCAAATGTAAGACAAACTCTAACAGAACCTTGTAAAATTGACATGAGTGGATACGAAAAAAGAGTGGCAAACTTTACAGGCGCAGATTTTAAGGTAAAATATTCTTATCCTTGGAATAGATTATTTGAAATTGAGGTCGGTATAGAATGAGTTTAATTACAATTATATTGCTTGCAGTAGCACTTTCAATTGACGCTTGTGTTGTGTCTTTTGCTCATGGACTTGTTTTACCTGACAAAAGAGTACGTAATTCCTTGATGTTAGCTATTTTTACAGGTGCAGCTCAAGGCATAATGCCAACTATCGGATATTTTTCAACTCAAGTAGTTTACAAATATATTGCTCCCGCTAGTAAATGGTTAGTTTTCGCAATATTTATGTACTTAGGTATAAAATTTATTCAAGAAGCATTTGAAAAAGATAAAGAAGTTCCACTTTGTTTATCGATTCAATGCCTATTTATGATTGCAATTGCAACAAGTATTGATGCTCTTGCAGCTGGAATTAGTATTTCCTTAACAAAAACAGCAATCTTAGTTCCAGCATGTTTAATCGCTTGTACAACATTTATGTTTGCACTTGTCGGTTATTGGTCAGGCTGTTGTTTAAAGAAGTTTTCAACAAAGTATTTAGAAATCTTTGCGGGGTTAATTTTAATCGCATTAGCCTTAAAATCGTTATTCTAAATTGAATAGCTTTGTTACGTAACTTAGGACAATTGCCATTTCAAAAAATTCTATTATTATATTAATATGGCGCAACGAAAGAATTATTACGAAATTTTAGGGGTAGAACCAGACGCATCAAATGATGTGATTAAGTCTGCATACAGAAAATTAGCCCGCAAATATCACCCTGATATTGCAGGTGAAAGTGGTGTTGAAAAGTTTAAAGAAATAACTGAAGCCTATGAAACACTTTCTGATGAAACAAGAAAAAAGCGCTATGACATACTTTTAGGCATCTTCAATTACAACAAGTCAAAAGCCGACAGAGCAACTCAAAAAGAGGCTAAAAAGGCTTATCAACAAACCGCAAGACAAGAAGAAGTTTTCAAAAGCGCTGAAAGACAACAGTCTTCGACAAAAAAAGAAGAAACAAACAATTTTCAAAATATTTTTAACGAATTTTTAGACGGTTTAAAAACAAAGCCTCAACCGCAACCTAAGCCAAAACAAAAAACTGAACACAGACCAATAAACGGTTCAAACATCACGACTGATGTTGTAATTTCAATGCTTGAGGCTATAAGCGGAGTTTCAAAAACAGTCAATATTCTTTCAACTCAAGAATGTACAAATTGTCACGGCAGACCTTTTGCAAATGGCATGAATTGCCCTGTTTGCGACGGAAAAGGTGTCGTTTCTCAACATAAAAAAATTACCGTAAAAATTCCGGCAAATGTAAAACCAAATTCTAAAATTAGAATTCCGTCAGAAGGCAACAAAGGTTCTTATGGTGGTAAAAACGGCGATTTATACTTGAATGTTGTAATTGAAAACAATTCTAATTTTAAATATGACGACTTAAATGTCTTATTCACAATTCCAATTACGCCACCAGAAGCGGTTTTAGGCACTACAATTAATGTTCCGACATCATCTGGCAATGTTTCTATGAAAATTATGCCAAAGACTAACTCTGGACAAAAATATCGCCTTGCTGGTTTAGGTTTAACTAAAGGTGACAAAACAGGCGATATGATTGTAACTGTAAATATTGAAATTCCTAAAAATCTTTCACAGGAAGAATTTAATCTATATCAAAGACTTCAAGACCTTGCGACAGAACGCGACAAAGTATAATTATAGATTGTGAATTGCGTTTTCGTCTTTGTTTTCTTCAACTTGGGCAACTTCTTGGTTTTCAGCTG
>CALAFU010000050.1 GCA_937891325.1 uncultured Candidatus Melainabacteria bacterium
AATTACTTAACATATACAATTCTGAACTTGTTTCAGAATCTTACCAACCCAAATGTATATTCATTATTAAAAACAGAAATGCCCGACCTTCGGTCGGGCGTTTTGTTATAAGTTTTATAAAATTATAATTTAAAATTATCCATTTGAGCTTGTTCTTGTTGAGGGTAATTTTGTCTTAGTGGATCATAACCACCGGCAGATTCAGCTCTTAATTTTTCCATATAAATTTGAGCAGATTTTACAGATTGTTGTAATTGGCTCAAGTTGCTGTCAAGACCTGCCAAAACTTGGTCTGCATAAGCGTCTGCGCCTTCTTTTTTTCTCATTGCATCGTCGTGAGCTTGGTTTCTGTAGTTTTCTGCATCTTCCAACGCTTTGTGTTTAATTTCTTCACATTCTGCGATAACTTGTTCTCTAACAATTTCAGCTTCTTTTTGAACTTGGCGCATTAATTCTGATTCGCTAAGAATTCTGTCAGCTTCGTTTTGAGCATCAAGAACAATTTTTTCAGCCTTTTGTTGAGCTTCCATTTGAAGTTCTTCTTTTCTACGAAGAAGTCTTCTTGCCTCTTGAATTTCTTGTGGAAGTGAGCCGTAAATGCTGTCTACAATTGCTTCAACTTCTTTTAATTTTATAGCTACCAAGTAATTTGGTAAAATTGGAAAACTTTTTTCCAAAATTATTTCTAATTGTTTTAATAAATCATAAATACCGTTATTTTGAACGTTCATTTTTCGTTAATAACCTTTCGCTCTAGTGTAATACTTTTATTGTACAACAGTCTGAATTTAATTGTCAAACCATGATTTTAAGCATGTTTGAGCTATTTTTTTAATTTTTCTTTTAGATACTCATTTACAACCTCTGGAACAAATTTTGAAATGTCTCCGCCGAAATCAAAAACTTCCTTTACAGAGCTTGAAGAAATGAAGTTGTATTTTGGACGAGTTGTCAAGAAAATGGTCTTAATCTCTTTGTCTAGCGCGCTATTTGTTTGTGATAACTGCATTTCAAATTCAAAATCAGAAACCGCACGCAATCCACGAATTAAAACTTTTGCGCCTTTTTGCTTTGCGTATTCAACGGTTAAGCCTACAAAACTGTCAACCTCTACGTTTTGAAAATCTTTTGTACATTTTTTGATTAGTTCAACTCTTTCATCAACATTCAAAAGTCCAGAATTTTTCTTTTCAGGGTTGTAAGCAACAGCAATGATAACCTTGTCAAAAATTTCAGAACTTGTTTTCAAAACGTCTAAGTGACCGTTCGTAATTGGGTCAAAACTTCCAGGGTATATTGCTATTTTCATAATTATTTCGCCTTTCTTGTGTAATCTATTTAATATTATATGCCAAACATGAAATATTAAAATTTTGTTTATTTTTTAAAGTTTTTGTAAAAAATGGCTTAATATAATAAATGTAAAAAAAGTATAATTAATTTTTAATAAGGAAAGGCAAAAACAATGGCAAAAACAATTGGTATCGACTTGGGTACAACAAACTCTGTAGTTGCTGTTATGGAAGGTGGTAAACCAACCGTAATCGCAAACGCTGAAGGTATGAGAACAACTCCTTCAATCGTAGGTTTTTCAAAAACAGGTGAAAGATTAGTTGGTCAATTAGCAAAACGTCAAGCAATCTTGAACCCAGATAAAACAATCGCTTCAATCAAAAGACACATGGGCGAAGATTACAAAAAGAACATTGATGGAAAAGACTACACTCCACAAGAAATTTCAGCAATGATTTTGAGAAAGTTAGCAGATGATGCTTCTAACTACTTGGGAGAAAAAGTTACATCAGCAGTAATCACAGTTCCAGCATATTTTAACGACGCACAACGTCAAGCAACAAAAGATGCTGGTAAAATCGCAGGTTTAGACGTTCTACGTATCGTAAACGAACCAACAGCAGCAGCTTTGGCATACGGTCTAGAAAAAGATAAATCAGAAAAAGTATTAGTATTCGACTTAGGTGGTGGTACATTCGATGTATCTATCCTAGAAATTGGTGACGGTGTTCACGAAGTACTTTCTACATCAGGTGATACTCACTTAGGTGGTGATGACTTTGATGAAAAAGTTATGAATTGGATTTGTGATGAATTCAAGAAAACTGAAGGTATCGACTTACGTGGTGATAAACAAGCTATGCAACGTATTAAAGAAGCAGCTGAAAAAGCAAAATGCGAATTGTCATCAGTAGTTGAAACAAACATTAACTTACCATTCATCACAGCTGATGCAAATGGTCCAAAACACTTAGACTTGTCATTAACTCGTGCAAAATTTGAAGATTTATGCCACGATTTATTGGAAAGATGTAAAAAACCGGTTGAACAAGCAATTCAAGATGCTGGCATTTCAAAAGGTGACATCAACGAGGTTGTATTAGTTGGTGGTTCAAGCCGTATCCCAGCCGTTCAACAATTAGTAAAAGATTACACAGGCAAAGAACCTAACCAATCAGTAAACCCTGATGAAGTAGTTGCAGTTGGTGCCGCAATTCAAGCAGGTGTATTGGCTGGTGAAGTTAACGATATCGTATTGTTAGATGTAACTCCATTAACATTGGGTATTGAAACTTTAGGTGGTGTAATGACTCCACTTGTACCAAGAAACACTACAATCCCTGTTTCTAAATCACAAGTGTTCTCAACAGCTGAAAACAACCAAACAGCAGTAGATATTCAAGTATTACAAGGTGAAAGACCAATGGCTAGAGATAACAAATCTTTAGGTATGTTCAGATTAGAAGGTATCGCTCCTGCAATGCGTGGTGTTCCTCAAATCGAAGTAACATTTGATATTGATGCTAACGGTATCGTAAACGTATCAGCAAAAGATAAAGCTACTAACAAAGAACAAAAGATTACAATTACAAACTCTTCTAACTTGTCTGAAGAAGATATCGACAAAATGGTTAAAGAAGCTGAAGCAAACGCAGCAGAAGATAAGAAGAAAAAAGAAGAAGCAGAAGTTAAAAACAATGCAAACTCATTAATCACATCTGCTGAAAGAATTGTAAAAGACTTTGAAGGCAAAATCGATAAAGCTGATGAAGACAAATTAAACGAACAAAAAGAAGCATTGAAAAAAGCTCTTGATGAAAACAAATCAGCTGATGACTTAAAGAAAATGTCTGAAGAATTACAACAAACAATGTTCAGCATTTCTCAAAAAGCATACGAAGCTGTTCAAAAAGATGAAAGCGCAAACGCTGGTTCATCTGATTCAGCAAGCTCATCATCAAACGACAACAAAGGCGACGATGATGTAATCGATGCAGAATATACTAAAGAATAATCAGCAATGATTGGATAATTTTGAAAGGGCGCCGACCTGAGGTCGGCGCCCTTTTGATTGTAAAATAATGTATATCAACTACAATGTCACCCTGAACTCGTTTCAGGGTCTCAAAATCGTGAGATTCTGAAACAAGTTCAGAATTGTATATGTTAAGTAATTCGGTGACAAAATTACTAATAAAAAAGTATAATTAGTAATAGGAGAAAACGAAAATGCTTAACGAAAAAAACAAA
>CALAFU010000051.1 GCA_937891325.1 uncultured Candidatus Melainabacteria bacterium
ACCAAATTTGTTGATTAAAACAGAAATATCTTTGAAATAATTATCTGTACTTAAAATAGATACAGGCATTTTTAAATCTTGTGTAATGCGTTGAATTTGCGCACAAATTGTAGATTTTCCAGAAGCAGATGCCCCTGTTATCCCAATTAAAAGGCGCTTGTCAGGTGTATTGATCAAGCGCTTTGCAAAATTTGATATGAAGTTTGGGCGTACTTCTATAATCACAGGTCTTTCGTACTTTTTATCAAAAGAAATCAATTGTTTGATTTTCGTTTGAAGGTAAAACGCAAGAAGTTCCCTGCCACTCTTTTGCGATAAGTCTGGTTTTAATAACTTATCCGAAGAAGCTAATTCTTTTGTTAATAAAGGGTATATCATACGTCCAACTAATATTTTATTTCTAAAAATACTTTTTTCAATTCTAAAACAAAGAAAAAAAAATTGCTAGTATTTTTTTACAAAATCTTAATGAGTTTGAAATATTTTTTTATTTGATGTAACATGACTATAATATTAATGAGAAAAGGAGTAAAAATGGAAGTTTTGGCTAAAAACGAAGGTTTAATTACCCAAATCATCGGGCCGGTAATTGACGTTGAATTTCAACAAGGTGAGTTACCAAACATTTATGATGCTTTGAAAATATATAAAGACGACGGTTCTTATGTTGTTGCAGAGGTGCAACAAATGTTGGGCTCAAATAGAGTAAGAACAGTTGCGATGGCTTCAACTGATGGCTTAAAAAGAGGTATGAAGGTTGAAAGCACAGGTGAACCTATTAAAATTCCAGTAGGTAGCCCCATTTTAGGTAGAATCATGAACGTTGTTGGAGAACCAGTAGACGAACAAGGTGAAATCAAAACTGAAGACTACTTGCCAATCCACAGAGAAGCTCCAAAATTAGTTGACCAAAACACTAATATTGAAGTTTTAGAAACCGGTATTAAAGCAATTGACTTGTTACAACCTTACCAAAAAGGTGGTAAAATCGGCTTATTCGGTGGTGCTGGTGTAGGTAAAACCGTTTTAATTCAAGAATTAATTCACAACATCGCAATGGCTCATAACGGTGTGTCAGTATTTGGCGGTGTAGGTGAAAGAACTCGTGAAGGTAATGACCTTTGGAATGAATTTAAAGAATCAGGTGTACTTGATAAAGTAGGTTTGATTTATGGTCAAATGAATGAGCCACCAGGAGCTCGTATGAGAGTTGGTTTATCAGCTCTTACAGCAGCTGAATATTTCAGAGACTTCTCTAAACAAGACGTGTTGTTATTCATTGATAACATCTTCCGTTTCACTCAAGCGGGTTCTGAAGTATCAGCATTGTTAGGACGTATGCCATCAGCAGTAGGTTACCAACCAACACTTGCTAACGAAATGGGTGATTTACAAGAACGTATTACATCAACAAAAGACGGTTCTATTACATCAGTTCAAG
The DNA here is from genome assembly GCA_937891325.1 of uncultured Candidatus Melainabacteria bacterium. Lineage (GTDB taxonomy): Bacteria > Cyanobacteriota > Vampirovibrionia > Gastranaerophilales > Gastranaerophilaceae > UBA6984. Next base: position 1,442 of record CALAFU010000051.1, read on the forward strand.
CTATCTATGTTCCAGCCGATGACTTGACTGACCCAGCTCCGGCAACAACATTCTCTCACTTAGATGCATCAACAGTATTATCAAGACAAATTGCATCATTGGGTATTTACCCAGCTGTTGATCCGTTGGCTTCTAACTCTCGTGTATTAGACCCTAACGTAATTGGTGAAGAACACTACGATACAACAAGAAAAGTATTAGAAATCTTACAAAAATATAAAGAATTACAAGATATTATCGCAATTCTTGGTATGGATGAATTATCTGAAGAAGATAAGGAAACCGTAAACAGAGCAAGAAAAATTCAAAGATTCTTGTCTCAACCATTCTTCGTAGCTGAACAATTCTCAGGTATCGAAGGTAAATACGTTAAGATTGAAGATACAATCAAAGGCTTTAAAGAAATTATTGAAGGTAAACATGACGACTTACCTGAGCAAGCATTCTATATGGTTGGTACAATCGAAGAAGCTGTTGAAAAAGCTAAAACTTTACAATAATTTCCGAAAGGTTAAATAAAAATCATGCATTTAAAAGTAATCACACATGAAAATACAGTTTTTGACGAAGACGTTAATGAAATTTATTTAAAGGGCATTGACGGAGAGTTCGGTGTTTTAGAAGGTCATGAACCAATCATGGCTTCTCTAGGCATCGGTGTTACAAAAATTGTAAAAGACAATGATGTTAAGTTATTTACAACAATGGGCGGAATCTTTCAATTAAAAGACGGGCAAGCTATTATTCTAGCAAATGCAGGTGAATTTGGTGAAGATATTGATGTTACTAGAGCTGAACAAGCAAAAGCTAGAGCTCAAGCAAGATTAGCAGAAGTAACCGCTCAAGTAGATGCTAAACGTGCTGAAGCAGCGTTGGCACGTGCTATGGCTCGTTTAAAGGCAGCAATGCAAAATAAAAATTAAAAAACTTCTTGCAAAAAAAAGTTTTTTATTATAAAATAATCTTACCGAAGGAAGAAACTTTTCTGGAAGAGTGCCAGAGTGGTTGATCGGAGCGGTCTTGAAAACCGTCGTACGTGACGAGCGTACCGTGGGTTCGAATCCCACCTCTTCCTCCATTTAAGCCTCAACGAAAGTTGGGGCTTTTTTGTTGCTGTAGTTTTAGAGGTGGAATTCTCACCCAGTGGGTTCTTCCCCTCCTTCCAATGTAATGGTGTATTTTATTGAGTGCTTTGATTATTACAGATGGTGCGATTTTTTAGGGTTTTTGGCTTAAATAGGGCGTTTGAGGGGTAGGAAATAATATTACCATTCGTAATTCAAACTACTCCAAAATACTCATTTTGCGGACTAACGGATGGTGTGATTATTTCGGGCAAACAGTTTTAAATCCGTGTGATTACTAATTTTAGGGCATATTTAAGACTCGTTACGAATGGTTTGATTATTTCGGGCAGTCCATTTTGAAATTTTGCTCCGAAA
>CALAFU010000052.1 GCA_937891325.1 uncultured Candidatus Melainabacteria bacterium
AAGTTTCGCCTTTATAGCCTTTGGGTGGGGCATTAAAGGTTGGAGTTTGCATTACTGCTTTATAGACAACATCGTTCAAGCTGTCATTGTCAGATTGTTTGGCAAAACTTCTGTTTGTTAATCTACCAGAAGCATCAATTTTGAAAGCAACAACGCTTTCACCGTCGCCGACGACTCTTTCAAATGCCATTCTTGATGCCATTCGGTTTCTCAAAGACAATTTATAATTTTGAAGTTCTTGTTTTAAAACCGCTGTATTTTGCGCTGGTTGAGTTTTTGCAACCGTACTTGTTTGCGGTTTTGAAACTTGTTTTTGCGATGTCGAAGGTTTATTTTGTGAAACTGATTTATTTTGAGGTTTCGCTGTTTGCTTTGTTGTTTGTTTTGATGCTTGTTTTTGAGGCTCTTGTTTTGTAACAGCCTTAAACAAATCAACAGGCTTTGAAGGTTCAACCTCTTCTTGTTGAACAGGTTCTTCAACTTGTTTTGGTTGTTCTGTTGCCTTTGGTGGCGTGCTATTCCACAATTTATCAATATCAGGAATATTCAGATTTTGCGTTTGTTGTGGAGTTTCTGTTGTTTTTTCGCTATCCTCTTTAATTAATGAATTGCCTGCAAATAGCACAATCAAGATTGCAAGCAAAACACAAACACCGAAAATTGATGTAGAAATTGGGTCAAAGAACTGTTTCAAACGTGAATAGTCATATTGAACTGTATTTCGAGGTTCTGCGACTTCTATTCTTTCGGTTCTAACCTCAACTCTTTCAGTCTTTACTTCAACCTTTTCAGGTTTTGTTTCAGTTTTTTCCTCTTTAAGCTTTTCTGCTTTATTAAGTTTTGTAACATTTGTAACATCATTTTTGGGAGCAGGTGGTTCTGGCAAAATTTCGTCAAAAGTATCGTTACCGCAGTCACAGTAATCGGGTTTTGTTTCGTATTCAGTTCCACATTCTTTGCATTTATACATAAAGATTTCCTATTTTCTTATTTTTTCATAGTCATTATAATCTTGAGGAGTGCTGTATTTTTGCGCACTTGCGACCTTCATTTTTCCGTCAAATTCGACCTTCATACGTTCTGAACCTGCAGGGAAGTTTAGGATACTTTTTCCTTGATAACTTCTAATTACAGGTGCAATGTATTCAATCGCAATCGGCGTATAAGAAGGCGTTAGCGACCAAGTTTTTACGTTAGAAATTCTACCGTATTTATCAACATTAAACGTAAATCTAAAGACTGTACCTTGTTCAACTGTTGGCAATTGGGCATCACGCATAATACTGTTTTGAAGGTTTGAGCGCCACTTATTCCAAGCAATTTCTTCCTCTGCTTGAGTCATTTTTCTTGCTTGAGTTTGCTTAGGCTTTTGAGTTGTAGTTGTTTTTGGTGCAGTTTTAGTTTGTGTTTGTTTTGTTTGTGGAGAAGTTTGTTTTTTAGTTTGAGTTGTTGTTTTAGGTTGTTCAACTTTTGTATTTTGAGCGTTTTGAACAGTATTTACAACCTCTTCCACCTTCTTTTTTTGATGTGGTTGTTGAGTTACAGTCGGTATAGATTTTTCAACTGTAGTTTCAACCTTTGGTTCTACAATTGTGTAGTCAGAGCTATAAACCAAAACAGCAGTATGCATCTTCGGCTTTGCGCAGAAGATACATATTGTGCTTATAATTGCTAAACCTAGCAATATTTTAAAAAACAAACTATAATTCATTAATCTCTATCAACTTTTGCTAACAATTCATCACAAGCAAAACATTCAAATTTTGTATTGCTCAACATATAAGTTTCTGCAATCAAGATAGCTGTTGGAACTAATGCACCTAACAAACTTATAGTCATACCCCATAAGTCGCTACCCATTTCTTGCATAAAGTAAGAAACGTTCATAGAAAATTCAATAACAATGATTGTAAGACCGATTGCAAAAGAACGGCGCATATCTGCATCTAATCTTTTAACACCAGCAAGACCGTAGATTTCTACACCATGTTGAAGGTAGTTGCTGAAACCGTCTTGTTTCAATACGTTTGAGCCTTGAATTTTTCTAATACAAGTGAAAGCATTTACGAATGCGAAGAACGCAAATACAATCATTACAGAAGCTAGAACCAAGAACACAGGGCTAAGTCTTAGACCTGAAATTCTAATCCAGCCTGCAGCTTCAGGGAAGCACATTGCCAAAGTATTTGAAACACCATAAGCCAAGAATGGCGCTGTACAAATACCTAGAACAATTTCACCAACTGATTTAATTTGAAGTGTGAACAAAGTGTCGCCAATTCTTTTTAATTTTGAATTGCTCAAGCTGTTTACAAATCTTTCAATCCATTGTTGATATTCTTTTACAACGTGTTCAAAATCTGCTCTGTATTCGTATCTATCCAAATCCATTCTTGTCATTGCGTTATTGTGTTTGAAGTAACCGCAAGCAATAGCTAGAATTACTGTTGTTGCAACGAAGAACAATGACATCAATACTGCAAAGAATGGCAATTGATTTGAAGTCATATAGTATAAAGCGTTAATCAAATAAACTACAACGAAGAACACTGCTGAAGTTACAGCCATAAATTTTTCTGCAATATTTGTTGTAACTGAGCCTTCGCCAATTTTGTTTTGCAAGAACAAGAACATACCTTGTTTTGCCATTAATCCAACACCGTAGATTACCACCATAAACAAGAAAATAGCCTTCATGTTTGTTGGCATTTGGATTACATTTGCTGCATCTTTAAGAGGCAAGCCCATAATATAGTTTGAAAGTCCGAAGGCACAAACTAAAGAAGCAAACAACATTGCAAAATGTAAGACTATGCCTGTTTTTGAGTTCATTGATAATTTATTTTTTAAGTTATTCATTTCAGCTGAAACATCTTTTGTAATCGCAATTCTTGCTTCTTCAATTTCAGCTTTTCTTTTTTCGATTTTTAATCTTGCACCGGCATTAACTTCCTTGCCGTACAATTCTTTCATATCTTCTTCTGTCAAATTTTCTTGAGCCAAGTTTCTTGAAACTGTTTCGCCAATCACTTTAATTGTAATAAATTCGTCGGTTCCGTCAATCATAACCTTACAAACTTTTTCTACATCTAATCTTGCTGGAAGTGGTTTACCTTTAAACAAGAATTTAGGGTTATTAAATTGGTTCAAAAGAGTGCATTTGTTTTCTTTTGGA
>CALAFU010000053.1 GCA_937891325.1 uncultured Candidatus Melainabacteria bacterium
CTCCCCCGTGTGACAGAATCTCAAAAGATTTTATAATAAATTTCCTTATTTCCTTCCCTATAAAAATATTTTAACCACCTTTAGGTGGTTTTTTTTTGCAAAATGTTGTAACGAATTATTCGGGGCGTCGGCAGAGTAACGTCTGACCGACTCTTACGGGTTCGCACACTTTGTTCAACTCCTCCCTACCGAAAATTCGCCTTATTTTCCCTCTCGCAAACGATTATTAATCGTTTGCTCGGCAGAGTGCAAAATCTGCTCTGCCTAAATCATTTTTAAAACTAAAATTGATGCCAATGCAAAGTAAACAGCAAGACCTAAAACGTCGATTGCTGTTGCAATTACAGGGCCTGATGCTACTGCTGGGTCAATATTCATTTTTTTCATTGTAAATGGAGTTAATGTACCAATTAAGGTTGCAAGTGCCATGTTTATTGCCATTGCGATACCTACAATGAAACCAAGTTCAAAGTTTTGTTGCCACCCCCAAGTGAATAGGGTTACTAAAACTCCGAAGAAGGCACCAATCATTAAGCCGATGAAACTTTCTCTTAAAATATGTCTAATCATTGAGCCTGTTGTGATTTGACCTGTTGATAAACCACGTACAATAAGTGTAATACTTTGAGTTCCGATGTTACCTGCCAAACCTGCAAGCAGTGGAATAAAGATTGCAACGATTGGCAAAGCCTTTAACGTATGGTCAAAACAGTTAACAACATTAACTGCGATTAACTCACCAATTAAAGTTACAAACAACCATGGAGTACGAGCTTTCATTGATGTAAATACGCTACCTTCAAGGATTTCGTCCTCGTCAATGCTACCTGTCGAAATACCAGAAGATGCATAGATTTCTTCTGTTGTTTCTTCTTCCAAAGCGTCTTGAGCATCGTCCCAAGTTACAATTCCTCTAAGGTGGTTATATTGGTCTACGACAGGCAAAGAGTCGAATTGGTATTTCATAAATACGTCTGAAATTGTGTCTCTGTAATCGTCAATATGAAGTTTTACAATATCGGCGTTCATTATGTCTTTAACTTTTGTTTTAAATGGCGAAGTTAAAAGGGTTCTTAAAGATAAAACACCCAACAAGTGGTCTTGATTATCGGTTACATAAACATAGTACAAGTCGATGTTATCTTCTTCTGCTTTTTCTCTGATGTAATCCAAAACCTCTTTCACTGTCATTTCTTGAGTTACCATCATGAACAAAGGTGTCATCATACCACCGGCAGTATCTTCGTCGTAGTTCATCAATTCACGAACTTCAGAAGAGAACTTTTTAGGTAAAGAATCCAAATACGCTTCTGTATCGTCTTCTTCCATATCGCCCAAAACGTCGGCTGCGGCATCGTGTGGTAAGTTTTGGATAATTCTTGCTGCTAAATCTGTGTCAATATCTCCCAAAATTTCAACTTGTAAATTTGGAGGAAGATATTCAATCATTTCTGCGGCTTTATCTTCGTCAATAAGATTGAAACATTCCAAACGTTCTTCAGGCTTTAATTCTTGGAAAATATCAGCCAAATCGGCAGCGTGAAATCCGTTCAATTCTTCTGATAATTGAGCGGTTGTTTCGTCGGCTAGGATTTCACGTATTCTATCTACGGTTGTTTGAATATCAATCATAGTTTTATTATATCCTAAATATTTTTTTTCGTTTATAATAATTTTATTAAGAATTTTTTGAAAAGAGGAATTATATGCTAAAAGATTTATACTTAAATGAAGTTGAAAATGCTATTGATACAGCAATTAAGGCTGGCAAACTTGGTCAAATGACTGAATATACAACAGGGTCGTTAAATGTTGAAAAGCCAAAAAATCCTGAATTTGGCGATTTTGCAATCAATGTTTCATCATTGGCAAGAAATGCAAGAATTGCACCACCTCAAATTGCAAATGCGATTGTAGAAAACTTAAAAAATGACGGTTATGAAGTATCTGTAATGGGTGGTTTTATCAACTTTAAAACAGGTAAAGAACTTTTGGCAAATGCTATTGAAGAAATTTTTAAAGAAAAAGAAAATTATGGTAAACCTAAAAATATTAAAGCTGAAAAAATTAATTTAGAATATGTTTCAGCTAACCCAACAGGTCCATTCCATATCGGTCACGGTCGTTGGGCTGCAATGGGTAGCGCATTAGCAAACCTTTTGAAATTCTATGGTCATGATGTTTACCAAGAATTTTATATCAACGATGCAGGTTCTCAAATTCAAAAATTAGGTAATTCTTTGAAAATCAGAATTAAACAAGAATTAGGCGAAAATGTCGATTTTCCAACTGATGAAGTTGAAAGAAAGAATTTCTACCCAGGAGATTATCTAGTTCCTGTTGCTAAAAAATTCTTAGAAGATAATAAAGACTTAGTTGAAAGCGTTCAAAAGGATATTGATAAAATTGATTTACAAGTGCTTTGCGATTATGCAAAAGCTGAAATGGAACGCTTGCAAAGAGCTTTGTTAGATAACTTTAGAGTTCATTTTGATAAATTCTTTTCTGAATTAACACTTCACCAATCAGGTAAAGTTGAAGAATCTTACAAAAAGTTGGAAGAAAGTGGTAAATTATACGAAAAAGAAGGTGCGATTTGGTTTAAATCTTCTGAATACGGTGATGATGAAGATAGAGTTATAAAAAAAGCTGACGGCTCAAATACATATTTAACAGCAGATATTGCATACCACAAGGACAAATTAGATAGAGGTTTTGACAGATTAATTAATATTTGGGGCGCAGATCACCATGGATATGTTGCTCGTGTTAAGGCTTCAATTGAGGCTTTAGGTTATGACCCAAATAAACTTGAAGTGCTTTTAGGTCAATTAGTAAACCTTGTTATCAACGGTGAACAAACAAGAATGGGTAAACGTAAAAATATGATTACGTTAGACGACTTGATTGAAGAAGTTGGTGTTGATGCAACTCGCTTTTGGATGTGTATGAGAGACATCGACAACACTCTTGATTTTGATATTGAACTTGCTAAAAAATCAACAGATGAAAACCCTGTTTTCTATGTTCAATACGCACATGCAAGAGCTTGCTCAATTTTGAGAAACGCTGTTAACGATAGAAAAGACACACAAACCGGCGAAACAATTAAAGCTCCATTGACTCAAGACGAATTAGACAATTTAACCAATAATTTTGATAAGACTTTGATTGAAAA
>CALAFU010000054.1 GCA_937891325.1 uncultured Candidatus Melainabacteria bacterium
AACGTAACGTCTTTGACCTTCTGCAAAGATTGTATCAAAAGCAAGAGAACTTTTACCTGAGCCAGAAACTCCGGTAAACACAACAAGCTCGTCCTTTGGTATTTCCAAAGAAACATCTTTTAAGTTATTCTCCTTTGCACCCCTGATTACAATTTTATCATTCATACCAAAATTATGGCACATAATAAAAATATATGTCCAATGAAAATTTATTTGTAAATAAATGTTACAACAAGCTAAAAAATCGGGCAATTTTTTAGCTTTAAGAACCTTAATACTAGCGTGGGGGTAAAACTTTGAAAATTCAAGGTAGTAACAATGTAAACTTCGGCTGGAGTTGCGAAACTCATAAACAAATTATGAGAACAGCAATTAAAGATATGCCTCTATTTGCAAAATACCAAGACCTTATGGAGGATTACGTTCAAAGACCGGACCACGATGATATTGGTTTCTTAGCCAATAAGCATTTCTATTTTGGTGAAAAAATGCATACTGACACCTTCAACAGAGAAAAGTTTGATAATGTCGATGAATTTTACACACCAACAGAAGAACCTCAAGAAGAGAATCAAGAGAAAAAGAAAATTGATTTATCAAAGTCTGCGTTAGTTTTAGGCAAATCTATGACAAGTGGAGTAGTCAACGCATTCAGTAAGATTTTCAATACAAATGCTGTAAGTTTTATGGATTACAACGGTAAAAATAACGCAAAATACGCATATAAAGAACAAATCGAAAAGATGGACGAAGCTATTGAAGATGAAGATGACGAATTGGCACTTCAAAATGCTGCAAGAGCTTGCCACTTCTTACAAGATGTTTCTCAACCTCAACATATTGAAGAAACCTCAACTTTAGGTAAAGCTGTTGATTTAAAAATCCATACAGATTACGAAAAATTTGCCGAAGACCACGCTGAAGAATTAGGCAATCAATTCGTTAAAACAGTAAGAAACCCTCGTTCTAGCATGAAGTTATTTACAGATACCTTTATGGCTACAAAAGAAACAGGAAAAATTACTCGTCAAAACGGACCTCATTGGGATGAAATTACAAAAAAACAATTTGATATAGCTGTTCAAGCAACAAAAGAATTCTTACAAAATGTAAGCGACCAAATGGGACTTGAATATAGAGAAATTTGTGCTGAAGAAAATCATCATCACGAATAATCTATTTTTTAGCTACTAAAATCTTCCCTTAATTATTGTAAACAAAAGGTTTGCAAATGTTTTTGTTCGTGCTACGATAATTGTGGATATGCTGGTCGATAGGTTAAACCCTAGTTTGCTAAGGCAAATGGAACAGTATTTCCCGTAGTAAAACACATAACAAAAGGAGAAGGAAGATGCCAGTAGCATCAATGATTGAACTTTTAGAAGCAGGTGTACATTTCGGTCACCAAACACAAAGATGGAATCCAAAAATGAAACCGTATATTTACGGTGCAAGAAACGGTATTTACGTAATCGACTTGAGAAAAACAAGCGATTTATTAGATGCTGCTTACGATGTTGTAAGAGAATATGCAGCTAAAGGTAAAAACGTTTTATTCGTTGGTACAAAAAAACAAGCATCTGAAGTAGTTGCACAAGAAGCAACAAGAGCAGGCGCTTATTACGTTAACAGAAGATGGTTAGGTGGTATGATGACTAACTTTGAAACTATCAAAACTCGTGTTAACAAATTAAAAGAATATGAAAGCTTTATCGAAAGCGGTCAAATCGAAAAATTACCTAAAAAAGAACAAGCTCAAATTAACAAACAAATCGCTAAATTGAGCAAAACTTTAGGCGGTATTAAAGAAATGAGAGGTTTACCAGATATTTTATTCATCGTAGACCAACAAAAAGAAGATATCGCTATTCTTGAAGCTAAAAAATTAGGCGTTCCTGTAATTTGCTTAGCTGATACAAACGCTGATCCTGATAACATCGACTACATTATCCCAGGTAATGATGATGCTATCCGTTCAGTACAATTAATCGCATCTAAATTAGCTGATGCTGTTTTAGAAGGTAAAGAGCTTCGTGCAAACAAAGCTGTTAACGCTTCTAAAGTAGAAGAAATCAAAGCTGAAGATGCTGGTGTTACAGAAGAAGTTAAGGCATAATGGAGGAAACAATGAATATTACAGCTAGTATGGTTAAAGAACTTCGTGAGAAAACAGGCGCAGGCATGATGGACTGCAAAAAAGCTCTTACTGAAGCTGATGGTGATATGGAAAAAGCAACTGAAGCATTAAGACAAAAAGGTATTGCTTCTGCTGAAAAGAAAATGGGCAGAATCGCTGCTGAAGGTCTTGTAGCTTCTTATGTAAACGATTCAGTTGGCGCTATGATTGAAGTTAACTGCGAAACTGACTTCGTTGCTAAAAACGCAGAATTCAAAGAATTATGCCAAAACTTAGCAGAATTAGTTGCTGAAGAAAAACCAGCTGACGTTGATGCTTTACTTGCAACAACTTGCAAAAAATGCGGTAAAAAAATCGAAGATGTAATTAAAGAAAAAATCGCTTCTATCGGCGAAAAAATTACTATCAGAAGATTCGTTATCATGGAAGGTCACAACGCAACTTATATCCACAATGGTAAAATCGGTGTTCTTCTTAACACAGATAAACAAGATGCTGAATTGATGAAAGATATCTGCTTACACATCGCATCTTGCGCTCCTGAATTCTTATCAAGCGAAGATATTCCAGCTGAAGTAAGAGAAGAAGAAAAACGTATCGAAATGGGTAAAGAAGATTTAGCTAAAAAACCTGAAAACATTAGAGAAAAAATCGTTGAAGGTCGTTTACACAAAATCTTAGCTCAAAAATGTTTGTTAGAACAAGCATTCGTTAAAGACCCAAGCCAAACAGTTGCTCAACTTATTGAAGGTAAATTAACTATCAACAAGTTCGTTAGATACACTTTAGGCGAAGGTTTAGAAAAACGTAACGAAAACTTTGCTGATGAAGTTATGAAACAAATCGGTTAATATAACCATTTGATTTAATACTTTTAACGGCGGTTCAAGCAATGCTTG
>CALAFU010000055.1 GCA_937891325.1 uncultured Candidatus Melainabacteria bacterium
ACAGTAGGATAATCACTCTATTTTTTAGGGTGATTATTTTTTTTATTTTTTTTCTGAGAAATATTTTTCAAAAAATAATTTAGAAAACTTTTTGTGTTATATCCAATTCCATAACAAATATCTAAAATTTCAATCTTATTATTATTTTTAAAATAATTTTCTAAATTAGCGGGGCTAATAAATTTATCGTAAGCCTCTGAAAGTGCACCATAAACAGAATGATAAATGTCATTATCACTCTCACTATATAGCCCAACAGAGCCGTCTAAAGTGAAATATCCCTCAAAGTCTTGCATAGTACGATTATACACTACTTTTTATAGAATATAAAATGCTTAAAATTTGTTTACATGTGTCTAGAAGTTGGCTTTATTAGCATATTTGCAAGTTTTTCAGCGCCTTCAAAATGTCTTTTGGTCAATATTTCAGCCGCTTTTACTTTATCATAATCAACAAATCTATGTTCAATAGTAAATGCTCCATTATTAAAATCGGCTAAAACATAGCAAGCCTCTGGATTATCTGTAAATGGTCTGCCTACACTGCCGTCATTTACAATAGTTATACCGTTATCTGTTTGATAACCACAAGGAATATGTGTATGTCCGCAAAAAATTATATTTTCTTTAACACCAGCAACTATTTCGTTAATTTGCTCTTTTGTTAAATCAGGAAAGATATTTTCATTGTTACGGCGAGGTGAACCATGTACAAGTAATATGTTTACACCTTCACGCTCTAATGCTAGTTTTTCTGGCAACTGCTTCAAAAATTCTTTATTCTCTGTTGAAATTGATTTAACATCATTTTCTAAGGCATTTGCCATAATTGGCGCGCCTTCTTTAACAGCGTTATAAACAGCCTCTGAGTAATCAGCAATCATTTTATCTGTATTACCTTGAATAATTGTCCAATTTTGTTTTTTTACAAAATCTATTGTTTCGTTAGGTTCTGGACCAGCCATAGCTAAGTCACCTAAACAAAATATCTCATCAACATCATTCTTCTTTATATCTTCTAAGACTGAATTTAAAGCAAACAAATTGCCGTGAATATCAGATAAAACAGCTACTTTCATAAATATTACCTCATGCCTTCTTTTAGTGCTATTATTATTTTATGATAAAAAGACGTAAAACAAAACAAATTTCAATTGGAAATGTAAAAATTGGTGGAGATGCACCAATTTCAGTGCAATCAATGTGCAACACTGATACAAGAGATGTAAAAGCAACTCTAAGACAAATTAACGAATTAGCAGAAGCTGGTTGCGAAATTATTAGACTTGCAGTACTAAATAAAGACGCAGGTGAAGCAATAAAAGATATTGTAAAACATTCGCCAATACCTGTAGTGTCAGACATTCACTTTGATTATAGATTAGCTATACAATGTATTAACAATGGTGTTTCTGCTTTAAGGCTTAACCCTGGCAACATTGGTAAAAGAGAAAATGTTGAAAAGGTTGTTAACTTAGCAAAACAACAAAATATACCTATTAGAATTGGTATCAATGCAGGATCTCTTGAAAAAAAATTAAAAGAACTAGATTGCTCTTTAGCTGAAAAAATGGTTATGAGTGCAGAAGGTCACATTAAAATTTTAGAAGACTTAGATTTTGATAAAATTAAAGTATCGCTAAAATCATCAGAAGTTCCGACTACAATTGAAGCATACAAGCTATTCTCTGGAAAGTATGATTATCCACTTCATGTCGGAGTAACTGAATCAGGGACTTTAAAAGGCGGATTAGTTAAATCCTCTGTTGGTATCGGAAGCCTATTGTCACAAGGCATTGGTGATACAATTAGAGTTTCATTAACTGAAAACCCAATTGAAGAAGTACACGCAGGTTATGCTATTTTAAAAGCCTTGAACCTAAGACAACGCGGTGTAAATTTTGTCTCTTGCCCAACTTGCGGAAGAACTCAAATTGATTTAATCGGTTTAGCAAAAAAAGTTGAAGAACGTTTCAAAGATCTAGATGCAAACATCACAATTGCAACTATGGGTTGTCCTGTAAATGGTCCAGGGGAAGCACAACACGCAGACTTTGGTATTGCTGGTGCAATTAATGAAGGTTATATCTTTAAAAAGGGTGAAATTATCGCAAGAGTGCCTGAAGATAAGTTGTTAGATGAGCTTGAAAAATTGATTAAAGCCTCATTATAACCCTTATTGTAAATAAATTGTAACGCATTGGATAATATAACCAAATTAATGTATCATATTTAATATAGATATAAAGGGAAAATTTTATGAAATTAAATAAAATTATATTATTTTCAGCATTTGCATTAATGCTTTCACCTGCGATAGCTTATGATATTACAGAAGAAACAACAACTCCTGAATATTTAATTAATCATGGATATTCAGCTATAACAGCAGACCATGTTCAATTAGAAAAGGCTCGTGCAGAAAATAGAGAATATAAAACATTAAAATATAGAAAATGGCCTTGGTGGAAAAAAGTTTGGGCATACATTGATTTAGGTGTTGATGATGATACACTTTTACAACACGACATCAACCCTTCACAATCATTTAGTGATTGGTAGTCATAAAACAATTATATAATTATAAATTTATTTTATAGGTTATATGCTACAAATTTACATAAATCAACTAGCGCTGATGGACAAATTCCGACTATCAGCGTTATTGTTGCGCAGATATAAAGTACAACGCTTTGTGAGGTTGTACTAGAATGAACAATATATTTATCACTACTAGATTTTTCAAACATAATTTTGATTAAGTTTGTGTAGTAGTATGCACCAACTACAATTGCACATATTAATATAACAAGGAATGGTACAAACAATATACCTGATGTTACAATCGCAGATAACAAATATAATTTAGCTACAAAGCCTGATGTTATTGGGAAACCTGCCAAACCAAAGATACAAATTGCAAAGGCAAGAGTAAATATCGGATTAGTATACGCTAAACCTTTGTAATCAACCAATTTCTTTGAATATCCTGAATTTTCTAGTGCAACAACAGTTGCAAACGCACCCAAATTCATGAATACGTATGTTATTAAATAAAATAAAACCGTTGATAAATTTGAAACTGAAACTAATGCTAAAACAAACAACATATAAGAGGCATTCGCACTTGAACTACAAGCAAGAAGTCTTAATATGTTCTTTTGTATTATCGCTAATATATTTGCCCAAACGGCAGTAATTACAGATAAAATAATTAGCACAAATGGCAATTCAAAAGAATATCCCGCAGGAAAAGCTAACAGTCTTGCAATTACCGCTATCATTGCTATTTTAGGAACCGTTGCGATAAAGGCTGTTACAGATGCTGATGCACCTTCATAAACATCAAGTACCCAATTTGCGAAAGGTAAAATTGCAAGTTTAAATAGTAAACCGGCAATAATAAATATATTCGCAAAGGTATAGATAAAACTTGGATCCTGTTTCATAAAAT
>CALAFU010000056.1 GCA_937891325.1 uncultured Candidatus Melainabacteria bacterium
GTAAAATTCGTATATCATAAGTTGTTGTATCTTTTGCACAATCAATTAAACTTTTTATTGCAACAGATGCACCTAAAATTATTCTTCTATCAAAACAAAATACTACAGGAATTACATTAGCCATTGATTAACTCCTTTAAATTTTGCAATGAAGATTGATATAAATCTTGTTCATAAGTTTTCAAATTTTCTTGCATTTTTTCATAATCAGAACTAGACATATTGATAGCAGAAATCATTGCATCAACAAAATCGGCATCTTCTTTGTATAGAATTGAATTTTCCTCTGTAAAACCATTAATTTTAGCAAAAGCTTCTTTGATTATTATTGGTTTTAAAAATCCATAAACTAATTGGAAATTACCACTTGTTCCTGTTGTGTTATATCTTATATGTTTTGGCAATTCATAAGATGTTAACAGAAAATCAGCTTTTTCAATTTCGTCGTACATATCATTAAAATCTAAATGACCTTTTATATCAAAATAAGGACGAACATTCTTTGGAATATCAGAAATATGTCCCTTACCAACAACAGTAATCTTAAAATTCGTAATACCTCGTTTTAACAATTCAATTGCAGCATCTACAAATAAATTTGCATTTTTTCTACTACTTCTTATAGCACCAATTGCAATAAAATTAACACACTCTGTATCTTTAGTAGTGATTTTTGTTTTTCCAAAATAATGAGGATTTACAACTGTTGTTTTTACGCCTTTATAATCCATTTCGCGCAATGTTATTAAGTTCTTACTTAAAAATCCTGCGTCAACCATTTTCTTAATATCATGGGAAACAAAAAATAGCTTTGTTTTATCAACATCAGAATTAAAATGTTTATAGCAACTTTCAAGATGAACTTCATCACATAATTTATGGAAAGAGGTTACTAAAACACCTTTAACACCTGATAATTTATCTTTTTTAAAGAATGTTTTAATTTGTTTTTTAGACATTTTATTGATATCTAAATTATCATTTTTAAATCTAGCAAAAGCATTCATTTTATAATTCGTAGGACTTAAACAAACTGAAACATGATAACCTAAGTCAAGCAAATATTTTACATATCCAGGAACTACTTCTGAATGATTCTTTGTACAAGGTTCCCAGACTATAAAAGTATTGTCTTTTATAATTGGTCGTTTATAATCCAAAAATGATTTTAAAGATTCAAATAAACTTTTTTTAGATTTAAGTTTTTTAGATACAAAATTTCGGCTTACAATCTTTTTAGCGGAAATTTCAATTACTTTATCACTTCTTACCAATTCAAAAATATCTAGGTCTTTTTTATTTCTAAATACTTTAACTCTGTTATCTGCCTCTAAATAAGTACAAGCCAACGAGTATGTCGCATCTATTGAATTATCGTCAACTACAATTATTTCAATTTCTTCAATTGATTGGTTACTCAACGCTTGCAAGCATTTAATAATTCTCTTTTCATCATTATGGGTTTTCACAACTACAGAAAGTTTTGGCGTATCAAAAAAATAATCTCTTTGATTTTCCTTAAGAGTTTCTCTTAATTCGTAAATGAATAAACTTATATCTCCCATTACAAGCAAAACTCCTTAACTAAATGTGAGTTAATATTCTCTTTTATACCTATAAATTTTAATGTTTCTGACACAGTTGACTGATTAAATATCCATTCTAAGATTGCCAAGTCACCGTATTTTTTGTAATAATGGTAACCAAATGTTTTTCTCCAAGATGATACTGAATATTTATTTTCAAGTTCCAATTTAAAACATATCTCTTTAAAATTTCTAAAAACTTGGATTCTATCAATAGGTTTTCCTGTTTTAGAAATAAACAAAGGTTCTTTTGCATCTCTATCCTTTGTATACTCTTTCACTAGTTCTTTTATTTCCTCATTTAATGGAAATATTTTCTTTATCTTAGTAAAAGTTTCACCTATTGTAAGCTTTTGTTTGTTTTTAATATCGCAAACTTTTAGTTTTAAAAGTTCAGTAAGTTTTACACCTGTATTGATTGTCAATACGAACAATAGCAAATCACGAATCCAGCCTCTTCTTCTGTATTCATATTTAATTTTCTCTATTATCTTTTTATCTTCTATTGCTATTGTTTTCATATTTTCTAACCAATCTTGTGCAACATAATTACAATTTTGTTGAGCAGTTGTAACGACAAGGCTGTTTGCAAGCATACAAAGACTTCTAGCTCATGTAAGCTTTCTTAAATGTAACAAATTAAACATAAATTTAATATATTTCTCTATTTTTAGAGCTTTGTGTTATACTGAATTTAAGGTAAATAAGATAACAATTACAAAATTGTAATTGTGTTGAATTAAAATTTTAAGAGCTAATATAAAAATTAAAGAATAAAGTTTTTAAGACTTTCATCTATCATATCTTCACTTATATTTCTTACTATGCATCAATAATTGCTCACTTTAGTAGAGCTGTTGTAATAGAATTAAAACTATATAACATACATTATTTGTATATTAGGACTCAATTAGCTCTTTGTAACAATTTTCCCAAAAAAAATTTGAAGTTCAAACTTTAAGTGCTTGTTTATACGCAATCTTTTATTTTGTTATTTGTATAGGTAAATCCTTATGGTAGATTTTAAATAGATATTTTTGTTATTGTAAAATATTCAGTCCCAAAAGTTTACAGACTTGTATTTTTGCGGCATTTATACTACAATAATTGCGAGGTTTTAATTTTAATTTTTGCGAGGTTTTATGTTAAAAAGATGGCAAGAAAATAGTCTTAAAGATGCATTAAATTCACGTCGTGTAGTTATTTTATCTGGGGCAAGACAATGTGGTAAAACAACAACTTCTAAAACTATTGTTGATAAAGATTGTATATTCAGAACTCTTGATGATACAACTTTACTCATTGCTGCTCAGTCTGATCCCAAAGGTTTTATAAAGCATTCTAAAAAAACAATGATTATAGATGAAGTTCAAAGAGTTCCCGAATTAATAACAGCAATAAAAAAAGCAGTCGATGAAAATACAAAATATGGTCAATATCTTTTGACGGGTTCTGTAAACTTGCAAACTTTACCAACAGTAAAAGAATCTTTAGCTGGTCGTGTAAAGAAAATTAGACTAAGACCTTTGTCTCAAGGTGAAATAATTGAAAATAAACCAAATTTTTTAAATAGACTTTCAAAATTAGATTTTGTTGATAATTCTGATTTTGACAAAGAAAGTCTGCTAGAACTTATGTTCAAGGGTGGTTATCCTGAGCCATTATTTATGCATAATCAAAAAGATAGAACTTCTTGGTACAAGGATTATTTAAATACAATAATTGAATACGATTTAAAAGATATTGCAAATATTAAAAGACAAGATACATTAAAAGATTTGATGGCAATTATTGCTTCATTTTCTTCAAAATTTATAGATAAATCTAAAATCACAACTTCTATGGGTATTGCAAATCAAACATTAGATACGTATTTAGGCGTATTAGAAAATACCTACCTTGTTGATAAATTATTTCCATACTTAAAAACTGATTATGAAAGAGTTAATAAACAATCAAAGTATTTTGTATCAGATACAGGTTTGATGTGTTCTGTTTTGAATTGGAAAATCGATGATGTAATTTTGGACTCCGATAAAAATGGAAAATTATTTGAAACCTATGTCTATAACCAACTGATTTCGCAAGTCGATTTAGAAAACTTTGACTATTCACTATTTCATTATAGAGATAGAGAAAAACGAGAAATAGATTTTATAATTCAAGATTCTAGTAATAATATTTATGGTATTGAGGTTAAATCTGGAACGTTGATTTCAAAAGATCATTTTAAACATCTAAAATGGTTTAAAAATAATTTGGCAAAAGATAAAAACTTTGTAGGAATTGTTTTATATTCAGGAGAAAATGTTGTAACTTTTGGTGAAAACTTATTTGCTGTTCCTATAAACAATTTATGGGATTAGTTAACGATTTAAAATGGGTTTGACTAATATTTGATTAAAGTAAAATTACATTTTAGAAAAATCGCAAAACACATACAAATATAATATTTATATACCTAGGGACTTAATATATAAAACTAAAGTATGAAATTATAGAAACCTTCATCAATTATATCTTGGTCGCTTGTAATTATCGTTTCAATATGGTACGATAAATGTAAGATTATGGTGCGATAATTTATGAAATTTAACAAACGTCAAAGTTTAATATTGGATTATATTAACAAACATAACGCTTCAAGCAGATTAGAGATTGAAGAATATGTTGCTACTGTTGATGACAAGATTTCTAAAAATACAATTATTAGAGATCTCGATGTACTTTTAAAGAATAATTACATAAAGAAAATAGGTGCTGCAAGAAGCATAAAATATTTACCTGTTGAAGCTAATGAATTGTTAGTTAAATATGATGTTGATAATTACTTTAAAGGTGATTTTGATAATAGAAATATAAAATATTCTCAATTTAACTTTGATGTGTTTGATAAACTAAAAAATTTATTTACTTTAAATGAAATAAAGAAACTAGAAAAGGTAAATAAAACTTATACAACTAAAGTTAAAGCATTATCTGACACTATTTTAAAGAAAGAATTTGAAAGGTTACTTATAGAATTGAGTTGGAAATCTTCACAGATTGAAGGTAATACTTACTCTTTACTTGATACTGAAACTTTAATTAAAGAAAATATTGAAGCAAAAGGGCATAAAAAAGAAGAAGCTACTATGATATTAAATCATAAGAAAGCTTTGGAATTTATATTTGGAAATAAGGACTATTTTAAAACTATCACTTTAAAAAAGTTAGAAGAATTGCACGCACTATTAATAAATGATTTAGGTGTGGATAAAGGATTGAGAAAATCTCCGGTTGGCATTGTTGGTACAAACTATAAGCCGTTATCTAATCAGCTACTAATTAAAGATGCCGTGGATAAGTTAATTTGTACAATCAATACTACAGAAAATATCATTGAAAAGGCATTAATTACAGTTATAATGATTTCATATATCCAACCTTTTGAAGACGGAAATAAAAGAACTGGTAGAATTTTAGCCAATGCTATATTATTTGCTAATGGTTATTGTCCATTGTCATATAGAAGTA